>NZ_JBALMS010000051.1:54816-123312 GCF_036962205.1 Bacillus sp. JJ664
TCCTTTTTCTTATTGAAAGTTAATCTATTCAGTTGTTGATTGACTGATGTCTTTATTTGCCTGTTGATTCAAATTCAAAGCTACAAGACTAGCAAAATCATGAATGATTGTTGCAGCTAATAATGATGTGATTTGTGACGGATCATATGGGGGTAATACTTCCACAAGATCAAATCCTATAAAATTAAAATCAGTTAAAGAACGTACCAATTGCAATGTTTCATAGCTATTTAGTCCACCGACCTCTAAAGTACCAGTTCCAGGGGCACATGAAGGATCAACAAAATCGATATCAAAGCTAAGGAAGCAAGGAATATCCCCAATTGTTTGTTTAACTTCTTTTATTACATCTTCAATTCCACGAGATTTCAGCTCTGGAGTTGTAATCACTTTGTAACCAAGGTCAGTGCTTGCATCGATATCACCAGGATGATTTAGTGTACCTCTAATCCCAATTTGAAAAACCTTGTCAGTTTGCAACAAACCTTCTTCATAAGCACGAATGAATGGTGACCCGTGCCAATATTTTTCCTCGTAATATGTGTCCCATGTATCAGTATGTGAATCAAAATGTATTAATGCTACTGGTCCGTATATTTTGCTTGCAGCACGAAGATTCGCTAATGTGACTGAATGGTCCCCACCAAGTCCGATAGGGATAATTCCTTGTTTCATTAAATCAAAAACAGCCTTTTCAATGAGTTCATAACTTCTATGAATGTTATGTGGAATAACAGATACATCTCCAATGTCGATTGCATTGCAATCTTCAAAAGGGTAAACCTTATGGATTGGATGATAAGGAAATAAAGTCATAGAAGCTTGTCGAATTGCTTGAGGGGCAAAACGAGCTCCTACTCGGAATGAAGCAGCAGTATCAAAAGGCATTCCGATGATTGCTAGTTTCGTATTTTCTCGTGATGAAGGTAATCGCATAAATGTACCCGATGTACAAAACTCTGGTTTTACTTCAGGGGATAGTGGATATTGCATAAATTAAATACCTCCATTAAAAGTTATATTTACATATTTAAGATATGCAAAATTCATGCCAGATTTAATAGAGGTTAAAATACAGATGTAGGCTCAGTCAAAAAGAGAGAAATCTATGAGTTACTGAATAACATATGCAAAATTGAATAATAACCAAAAGAAAAAAGTAAAAGATTTATTTGTTAAATACATCTTTTTCTACATGTTTTTTATGGTAATAAAGATTGTTTAAATCAGTTTGAAAAATTGGCATAAAACTTGCTTCACTAAGAATAGTTGTTTAAATATTCAAAAAAAGGAGGTCCTAACTGATACAATCAGAATTAGAAGAAATATGTTAATTCTGAAAGCGCTTAATTTAGGGAGAAGGGGATATGGTAGGTGGAAAATAAAACACAATTAAAAAGATCCTTAAAATTATGGCAATTAGTTATGATGGGGTTAGCTTATATGACTCCTATGGTTGTTTTTGATACATTCGGAATTGTTTCTGATATTACGAAAGGCCATGTGCCAAGTGCGTATATTATTGGATTAATAGGAATGTTATTTACAGCGGTAAGTTATGGCAAACTTGTAAAGGTATTTCCTGATGCTGGGTCTGCCTATACATACACCCAAAAAGCAATGAATGGTCATCTTGGTTTTCTTGTAGGATGGTCTTCATTACTAGATTACTTGTTTTTACCAATGGTGAATGCATTATTAACTCGAATCTATTTGAACGCACTTTTTCCAAATGTCCCTACTTGGATTTGGGTTGTAGTATTCGTAGCCATTGTAACTTTATTAAATATGAGAAGTATTAGTATGTTAGCAAATTTCAATACGTTTTTTGTTTTAATTCAGATTGCCATTATGGTTGTATTTATCATTCTCGTAATAAAAGGATTAAATGATGGAGAGGGTTATGGAGGATTTAGTTTAAAACCTTTCTATGATGTAGGGATGAATTATGGGTCATTAATTACGGGTGCGACAATTCTTTGCTTTTCGTTTTTAGGATTTGATGCTGTTTCAACTCTGTCAGAGGAAGCGATCAATCCTGCAAAAACAATACCAAAAGCAATTATCTATACAGCACTTTGGGGTGGGGTAATTTTTACTGTTACAGCATTTTTTATTCAGTTATTTTATCCAGATATATCAAGATTCAAGCACCCAGATGCTGCATCACCTGAAATTGCATTATATGTGGGAGGAAAACTATTCCAGTCTATCTTCTTATGTATTACATTAGTTAATACGCTCGCATCTGCATTAGCATCACATGCAAGTGTATCAAGATTGTTATTTGTAATGGGGCGGGATAATGTGTTTCCGGATAAATGGTTTGGGATTATCCATCCAAAATGGAAAACACCAGTATTTAACGTAATCTTTGTTGGGATTATTTCATTATCTGCAATTTTTTTCGACTTGGTAACTGCGACATCTTTAATAAATTTCGGTGCATTAATGGCATTCACATTTGTTAATCTTTCTGTCATTAATCACTTTTACATCCGAGGGAAAATGCGTACAGCTAAAGGATTTTTTAGTTATCTACTGATGCCGCTTCTTGGAGCAGGGGCAGTTGCTATTCTATGGTTTAACATTGAAAAAAGTTCTTTAATAATGGGGTCAGTTTGGTTTTGTATCGGATTAGGTTACTTAATTTATCTCACAAAAGCATTCCGAATTTCACCTCCTAAATATGAAGAAGATCAAGCTTTAAATTTATCATAGCAATGGTTTAAAACACGTTTTAATGATTAAAACGTGTTTTTTTATATTACAATAATCGGGCATTCAATATTGAATAAGTAACTATGCAAAAATGAATAATTCATGCATTTGTTCATATTTACATTCACTAGACTTTTCAATCATTTAGAAAAGAATGACGTTCTTTTTACTGCATTTCCTTGTAAATCTAATTTTTATTTTAGAGTTTTTAGCATTCTTTCAGGCTTTTAATATTACTGATCAATTTTCGTTTACTGGATTAACTTAAGTTGGCATGAGAATTGCTAATTAATTATTTATAAAAAATAAAGATGAGGTGTTCAATGTGAGCTCAAATTCAAATGGGGCTGTAGATAAGGAAATGGTAAATCAGCAAGTAGAACAGGATGATTCACTTCAAGAATTTAGGGAAACACTGCTTGAAGCAATCAATACAATGAACTATCCGAGACAAGTATTTGATTTTTTGAAATCTCCAATGAGATTTTTGGAGATTAGTATTCCTTTACAAATGGACAATGGTGAAACGAAGATTTTTCAAGGATATCGAGCACAACATAATGATGCACTTGGACCTACTAAAGGAGGAATTCGTTTCCATCCAGACGTCACACCTGAAGAGGTAAAGGCTCTAGCAGGATGGATGAGTTTGAAATGTAGTATTACCGATTTACCATACGGAGGCGCTAAGGGTGGAGTCATCTGTGACCCAAGGCTCTTAAGTATGTCAGAACTAGAAAGATTAAGTAGAGGCTATGTTAGAGCTGTAAGCCAAGTAGTCGGACCCACAAAGGATATTCCAGCACCTGACATGTATACAAATTCGCAAGTAATGGCATGGATGCTTGATGAGTATGACCATATTAGAGAATTTGATTCACCGGGTTTTATTACTGGAAAACCAATTACATTAGGAGGTTCAGTAGGCCGTGAAACAGCTACTTCAAAAGGAGTGTTTTATACACTTCAATTAATCAGTGAATTAAAAAATATTGATATTAAAAATATGAAAGTTATTATACAAGGATTTGGAAATGTAGGTAGCTATTTAGCTCAATATTTAGATGATGCTGGCGCAAAAGTAGTTGGTATTTCTGATGTTCTTGGAGGAATCTATGATCCAAATGGTTTAGATATCCCATATCTATTGGATAATAGGGATTCATTCGGAGTTGTTTCTAATTTATTTAAAAACTCGATCTCAAATCAAGAGTTATTAGAAAAAGAATGCGATGTCTTGATTCCGGCTGCAATTAGTGGAGTAATCAATTCACATAATGCTACTAAACTAAATTGTAAAATCGTGATTGAAGCTGCGAACGGTCCAACGACGAAAGAGGCGCATGAAACGCTTGATAAAAAAAACATTTTAGTCGTTCCAGATATTTTGGCTAATTCAGGAGGAGTAATTGTCTCTTATTTTGAGTGGTGCCAGAATATGCAAGGGTATTATTGGAATGAAGAATTGGTTGACCAACGTTTAAAAGAAAAAATAACTGATAGTTTTCTAAAGGTATATAAAACTTCTGAGAAATATCATGTAAATATGAAAATTGCTGCTTATATAGAGGGCATTCGTAAAATTGCGGAAGCTTGTCGTTTAAGAGGGTGGGTTAAATACTAATAATAAAGGGAGAGATATAGAATGATAGATATTATTTCTGAATCTACAGAAAGACAGTTTGTACATCACTATTGTTTATTAACAATGAATAATAGATACGATCTATCAATAGCCTTTTCCAATCACTTCTTTGGCAAATCAATGGTTACTTCAATTCAATCTGGTCAAATGATTCTTCTTTGTTCAGAGGACACTCATGCTGACCATTATTGGGCTCCAAAATTAGGAATCGCCGTAGAAGATGTTTTAGAGATACAAAATTTCTTTAGTTTAGTATTACAATCTAAACAGTTTAATGAACAATATTAATCATTCTTATGTCATTTTAGAAAGGAATGATCGTTATGTACTATGGTGTTGTAGTTAGTAATTGTCATGGGATTGTTGAGGAAACGCCCATTAATGAGAATTCAAGAATTTATGAATGGGAACCGTTGTTTTATATTAAAACTTCAGATGGACTAACAAAAATCATTCATCAAGGAATTAGCGGAGAAGTTGTTTCATTAGAGGTTACTAATGGGGATCAAGTCGTTCCGGGAATGGTACTTGCTTATGTGAAAGAAGACTTATATGTTTCCGGAAGTGATTGACTTCACGCCTTGAAAGACAAGCGTTTTCAATCGGCCTGAAAATCTAATTTTTTGTACTTTGTCTACCCACTTAAAGAAGATGTTAAATTCATCTTCTTTCTTTATGCTTATCTTAGTCTAATCGTTTTGTTCATTCTAAATGGCTAAATTCGTTATTAGTAATTTCTAATGATAGATTTTTATAAAAAGTTTAAAAATTCTGTTAAACTATGAGTGTACATATAAATACGGTTTTAAGGGGGGGCAAACGAATGATATCAATAAACGAGAGCCAGATTAGACCAGTTATTACATTAGATATTGATCAATTTAAGGAAAATGATGAGATAGATTTATCCTATATAAGTGAACCCTTTTTATTTTTAAACAAACAAAATAAAATAGTTTCCTATGTTCAATTAAACAATTTGAACCAAGGGAAAAATGAAATGCAAAATATAACATTATCAAAGCTAATTAGTTTTTCACAATCTATTAATAGTGTATGTCATTTAAATGGTCAGATTTCATTAACAGTTCTATTTCAAATTATTGGGGAGCCAATATCAATTGTCCAAGAAAATGCAGGCAAGCCAAGTGGGTATATTCGTCGTGAAGATATATTGGCAGAACTTTTTAAACAAGAAAATAAAAGTGTTGATTTGCTAAAGAGTATCTTAACCTCAATACCTATGGGAACATTTGTAGTAGATAAAGATAAAATTATCATTAATTGTAATGAAGCTGGCTTAAAAATGATCAGGTCTACATCTGAAAAAGTTATTAATACAAAAGCAGAACATATTTTTAGTCGTGAGCATATTGATAATGTTTTTACCACAGGAAAAACCATTCTTAACCATCTTCAAATTAATGATGACATGGGATTATTAGTTGATTATAGTCCTATTTTTAGTTTTGATCAGGAAGTTGAGGGCGTTATTATTGTCGTACAAGATCTACCAATGGTTGAAGAAATGGCCATGGAGATTGAATATATTAAAGATTTAAATAAAGATTTGAATGCAATATTATCGAGTATTTATGATGAAATACTTGTCGTAAATCATAAGGGAGAGTTACTTCGTTACAGCGAAAATATCATTCCTGGATTTTGGAATGTTGATCTAAAAGAGTTAATTGGAAAAAGTATTTTGGAATTTGGAAACCAAGGACTTTTCACGCCTTCAGTCACAAAATTAGTTTTAGAAAAAAAGAAAAAGGTTTCAATCGTTCAAGAGACAATGAATGGACGCAAAGTTTTGGCAGTAGGTAATCCTGTATTTGATGAAAATATGGAAATAGATAGAATTATCATTGCGTCTAGAGATATTACTGAAACTTCACGACTTAAAACTGAATTAAAAGAAATGAAGAAGATTTCAGAGCAGTATAAAAAGGAATTAGAGGATATTAAAAGTAAGGATCGTTTTATCAAAAAATTAATATATTGTAGTCCTAAAATGGAACAAATTATTAACCAGGCCAAAAAGATTGCTGACTTTTCTTCTACGGTCCTACTACATGGTGAATCTGGGGTTGGAAAGGAAGTAATTGCTCAGGCAATCCATCAGCTAGGAAATCGCTCTACTAAACCATTTTTAAAGTTAAATTGTGGTGCTATACCTGAAAATCTACTTGAAAGTGAACTTTTTGGATACATAAAAGGTGCTTTTACAGGGGCAGATCAAAATAAAGATGGTTATTTTAAACAAGCTGATCAAGGGGTATTATTTTTAGATGAAATCGGTGAAATGCCTTTACATTTACAAGTTAAATTACTTAGAGTTCTTCAAGAACAGGAAGTCATTCCAATTGGAAGTACAAAGCCAATTAAAGTAAATGTACAAATTATTGCAGCAACAAATAAAAGATTAGAAAAAATGGTTGAAGAACGAACATTTAGAGAGGATCTATATTACAGACTAAATGTTATTCCGTTAAACATTCCACCATTAAGAGAAAGAATAGAAGATATTTCATTATTGGCTTTCCACTTTTTACAGCAATTAAATGATAAGTATAATAAAAATTTCCATTTAACACCTGATGCTATAAATGTATTAGAATTTTACTCATGGCCTGGCAATGTCAGAGAACTTCAAAATATTGTTGAAAGATTAGTAGTTTCAGCTGAGGATCAAATTATTAATGCTGAGGATGTAAATCAATTTCTACCGAATAGTTATGATTTTAATAAATCAAAGCCAGTAATTAGTAAAGTAATGCCTCTTCAAGAAGCAATTGATCATGTGGAGGAACAATTAATTTTACTAGCAATGAAACAATATAAAACAACCACAAAAGCAGCACAGGTTTTAGGAATCAGTCAATCTTCAGTAAGCCGTAAATATCAAAAAATTGTAAATGAAAAAAATCAGAACAGTGAATATATACCATTTAATTAATTGGCATATATACAAATATAATTGCTAACAAAAAACGCACTTCGTGCGTTTTTTTTATTTCTCTAAATCACCTACTTTATTAATGTGGCTTTCAATTACCTTTGTCATACTAATCTGATCCTTAGTAATACTAAAACCCATAAATACGATGATGAGCCCAACAATAACACATGTCCCGACTAATAACATGGTCATTCCTCCTCTCATGGTTTTATAGCCTATGCAGTAAATTTTCTCAGTATGTCGGTTTTTATATGATCAATTTTTCTGTAGGAAATGAACAATGGAGTAGCTGACCCAGCTGCTATGCAAAAATTAATAGCATTATGCAAAAATGAATAATCCATAAACAAAACAAATATATAAACCCTTATAACTATTGAATATTGAAGTTGGCATACTTCTTGCAAAATATTAAATTGTTAAGAAATTAAGGAGGGTTTATACACAATGAACGAGATCAAATCCAAAACAATTAATTTAAAAATGTTTATTAACGGTGAATGGAAAGATTCTAGTAATCATGAAAAGCGCCCTGTTTTTAACCCAGCTAGTGGAGAAATAATTGCTTATGCTCCAGAAGGAACGATTGAAGATGCTAAAAATGCGATTGATGTAGCTCGTAAAGCATTTAATGATGGAATTTGGTCGGATCTATCAGCTCAAGAAAGAGCGACTTATCTATTTAAAATTGCAGACAAAATAGAAGAATATCAAGAAGAACTTACTTTACTTGAAACGTTAGATAATGGAAAAACTCTTCGAGAGGCAGGCTATGATGTGGCTGATGCAGCTGCATGTTTTCGTTACTATGCAGGATTAATTACAAAACCGGATGGATTTACTTACCACGTTGCCGATCCAATGCAGGCGATGGTTGTTCGTGAGCCAGTTGGGGTTTGTGGATTAATTGTTCCGTGGAATTATCCATTGTTAATGAGTGTATGGAAAATTGCACCAGCATTGGCTGCAGGAAATACAATTGTGTTCAAACCTTCTGAAGTAACACCAGTTACACCAAAGAAGTTATTTGAAATTTTTGAAGAAGTAGGAATTCCAAATGGTGTTGCAAATATGGTAATGGGTGCAGGACCTGTAGTTGGGAATGAGATTGCTTCAAACCCTGATGTAGATATGGTTTCTTTTACAGGAGGAACAAAGACGGGAAAACATATTATGAAAACTGCAGCAGATTCAATGAAAAAAGTATCGTTAGAGCTTGGTGGTAAATCACCAAATATAATTTTTGCGGATGCCGATTTTGAAACAGCAGTAGATTATGCTTTGTTTGGTATTTATGCAGGCGCAGGACAAGTTTGTTCAGCGGGTTCTAGGATTCTAGTAGAGGAATCTATTTATGAAAAATTTGTAGAAAGATTTGTAGAACGAGCAAAAAAAATAAAAGTAGGTCCTGGGTATGCTCCAGATACTGAAATGGGGCCACTAGTCAGTAAAGATCATCTAGAAAAAGTTTTAGGCTATATTCAATTAGGTCAAGAAGAGGGAGCACGTATTGCATGTGGAGGCAATCGAGTCGTGAATTTTGGCTTAGAAAATGGCTATTTCGTGGAACCTACTGTATTTGTAGATGTGGAGCAACATATGCGAATCGTTCAAGAAGAAATTTTTGGTCCAGTTGTTTGTATTCAAAAATTTAAGACTGAAGCAGAAGCATTAAAGCTTGCTAACGGTACAGTATATGGTTTAGCAGGTGCAGTATTTAGTAAAGATGGAGCAAAAGCGTTAAGAGTCATTAAAAAGTTACGATCAGGAATAACTTGGATTAACTCTTATCATCCAACTTATAATGAAGCACCTTGGGGTGGTTATAAACAAAGTGGGGTGGGCCGTAGTTTAGGAACATTTGGCTTAGAAGAATTTCAGGAAATTAAACAAATCAATATCAATTTACAAGTAGAACCGATTGGTTGGTTTGCAGAATAAAAAACACACAATAGGAGTGAATAAAATGAGTATTAATTTAAAGAATGAACTAAAGAGTAATGAAGGTAAAAATGTAACCGAGTACATTAATAAAGTTTTAAGTTTAATAGAAAAGGAGACTGTAACTGAAGAGGACGCTGCGTGGATTACGAAAGAAACAGTCGATGGATTTAGAGAGCATGTAAATCCAGGCTTCCTGGCATATCGTAAAACTGTTACAGAGGGTGGACAATTTGCATCAGTAGAATGGTCTGATAGTGGCTCTTGTTTTAAAGATGTAAACGGTAAGGAATATATCGATTGTCTTGGGGGATTTGGAATTTATAATGTAGGACACCGACATCCAAAAGTGGTTAAGGCTGTTACAGATCAATTAAAACGACAAGCACTTCATAGCCAGGATTTATTAGATCCATTGCGTGCGATGTTGGCAAAAATCTTAGCAGATATTACACCTGGGGATTTAAAGTACTCATTCTTTACAAATAGTGGAACAGAAAGTGTGGAAGCAGCACTAAAGCTTGCAAAAATGTATAGTGATCGTTCAACAATCATCTCGACTACGCGAGCATTTCACGGAAAAAGCTTAGGTGCACTTTCTGGAACGGCTAAAGGAATGTTCCGTAAACCGTTTTTACCACTTATTCCTGGATTCCGTCATGTTCCATTTGGTGACATTGATATGATGAGAAAAACATTTGAAACTTGTTCGTTAGTAGGAGAGGATGTAGCTGCTGTTTTGCTTGAACCAATTCAAGGAGAAGGTGGAATTATTCTTCCTCCACAAGACTATTTAAAAGAAGTTCGCGAGTTATGTGATGAGTATGGAGCACTTTTAATTTTTGATGAAGTTCAAACTGGAATGGGCCGCACTGGAAAAATGTTTGCAGCAGATTTGTATGAAGTTGTGCCAGATATCATTTGTCTTGCAAAAGCATTTGGTGGTGGCGTAATGCCAGCTGGTGCAGTTGTTGCAAAAGAAAAAGTATTTAAAAGCTGGTTCCCAAATCCTTTTATGCATACCACAACATTTGGTGGAAATCCTTTAGCATGTGCTGCCGCGATTGCAACAATTAGTGTCTTACTTGAAGAAAAATTACCTGAAAGAGCAGATGTGGTTGGGTCATATTTCTTAGATGCGTTAAGAGAAGCTGCACAAGGACATGAAGATAAAGTTTTAGAAATTCGAGGACAAGGATTAATGATTGGTATTGAATTCCATCAAGATGAAATTGGTTACGAAGTGTCAAAAGGGATGTTTGATAAAGGCGTTTTAGTTGCAGGTACATTAATTAACTCAAAGACCATTCGTATCGAGCCTTCTTTAAAAATTAGTTATGAAGAAGTAGAAACAGTCGTTAAAACATTTAAAGAAGTATTAGATCAATTAAAGGCTTAATCTTATAAATTCGGCATGTCATGACTTTCATAGCATGGCATGCTTTCGTTACAAACAAATTTAACTTATTTTATATATTCGATAGGATGGTGTAATCATGGGGGATCGGAAATTTGTCAAACTCCAAACGTCAATTCCCGGGCCAAAGTCTAAGGAGTTATTTGATCGAAGAACAAAAGCTGTGCCTAAAGGTATTAGCAACAACTGTGAAGCCTTTGTAAAAAAGGCGAGAGGTGCTCTCGTTGAAGATATCGATGGAAATATTTTTATAGATTTCGCAGGAGCAATTGGGACTTTGAATGTAGGACATTCTCATCCAAGAGTTGTCAGAGCTCTTCAAGGTCAGGCTGGGGATTTTATTCATACAGGGTTTAATGTCATGATGTATGAATCTTATATTCAACTTGCTGAGAGGCTTGCAGACATTTCACCTGGTCAATACGAAAAACAAGTAGCTTTTTTTAACAGTGGTGCAGAGGCAGTAGAAAATGCAGTCAAAATTGCAAGAAAGTACACGAAGCGTCAAGGAATCATTTCTTTTACTAGAGGATTCCATGGTCGAACGTTAATGACAATGACGATGACTAGTAAAGTGAAGCCGTATAAGTATGGATTTGGACCTTTTGCTCCAGAAGTTTATAAGGCTCCATATCCTTATGTTTATCGACGTCCAGATCAAATGAGCGAAAAAGAGTACAGTCATTTTATCATTGATCAATTTGAGCAATTCCTGATCGCAGAAGTTGCCCCTGAAACGATTGCGGCTGTAGTAATGGAACCAATTCAAGGAGAAGGTGGCTTTATCGTTCCGGATATAGATTTTGTTAAAAAAGTTAGAGAAATCTGTAAGAATTACGGAATTTTATTCGTAGCAGATGAAATTCAAACTGGATTTGCGAGAACCGGTAAATATTTTGCAATAGAGCACTTTGGGGTAGAGCCTGATTTAATCACGATTTCAAAGTCGATGGGTGCTGGCGTACCAATTAGTGGCGTTATTGGTAGGAAAGAAATAATGGAGTCAGCGGATATTGGAGAATTAGGTGGCACTTACTCTGGTAGTCCACTGGGATGCCGAGCAGCTTTGGCTGTGTTAGATATTATTGAAGATGAGGGATTAAACGAACGAGCTTTCTTGATTGGTGAAAAAGTTAAAGAGAAAATGCATACTCTGGCAAATCAATTTGAACAAATTGGAGATATTCGAGGAATTGGCGCAATGTGTGCGATGGAGATTGTTAAGAATAAAAAAAATAAAACGCCAGATAAAATTGCAGTTGGAAAAATTGTGAAAGAAGCAAATAATAGAGGCTTAATGTTATTAAGTGCAGGAATATTTGGGAATGTCATTCGTTTACTAATGCCATTAACGATTACTGAAGAACAGCTCGAAGAAGGATTAGATATTTTAAGAGAATCAGTTGAAGCTGTATTATTACCTGAATATCATTTGGAGGTAAACTAAATGAGCCAAATAAAAGAAAAATATGAAATTTACCCTATGTATATAGATGGTTCATGGGTTGGAAATGATCATGAATTTTTCACTAAAGTCACAAATCCTGCAACCGGAAAGATTGTAGGCGCAATTCCTACAGGTGGCACTTATGAAGCAAAACAAGCAGTAGATGCGGCACATAAGGCTTTTAAAGCTTGGTCAAAAAAGACTGCTGAGGAGCGATATCACCTTTTAATGAAATGGTATCGACTAATTGATGAGAATAAGGAAGAGATTGCTAGATTGATGACAATCGAACAAGGTAAACCATTGAAAGAAGCTTTAGGAGAAGTCCTCTATGCAAATGGATTTATCTCGTGGTATGCAGAAGAAGGGAAGCGTATTTACGGTGAAACAATTCCTGCATCTCACCCAAATAAGCGAATTTTAATCAGGAAAGAACCTATAGGTGTTGTTGCGGCAATTACACCTTGGAATTTCCCAGCAGCAATGATTACACGTAAAGTAGCGCCTGCCTTAGCAGCAGGTTGTACAACTGTGATTAAACCAGCAACACAAACACCTTTAACAGCATTGAAATTGGCAGAACTTGCACATGAAGCAGGTATTCCAAAAGGTGTTATAAATGTAGTAACTGGCAAGTCATCAGAAATTGGTGATGTATGGTTAAAAGATCCTAGAGTAACGAAAATAACATTTACTGGATCAACTGAAGTAGGGAAAACACTTATGAGAAATGCATCAGAGAATGTGAAAAAAGTTTCTCTTGAGCTAGGTGGCAATGCTCCATTTATTGTAATGGATGATGCAGATCTATCAAAGGCAGCAGCAGGATTGGTTCAATCAAAATTCCGAAATGCAGGTCAAACCTGTATTTGTACAAATCGGATTTATGTACAAGAAAATGTTGCTGAGGAGTTTACTCTACTTTTTACGAAGGAACTTGAAAAGTTAAAAGTAGGAAATGGATTAGATGAGGGAAGCGATATTGGTCCATTAATAGATTATGCAGCCTTAGAAAAAGTACAGATGTTAGTAGATGAAGCAAAGAAAAACGGTGCAAAAGAAGTATATAGTGGCAATAAGCCATTAGAGGAAAATGGTTATTATTATGCACCAACTATTTTGGTAGGAATAACGGATGAAATGGCATGCATGAAAGAAGAGATATTTGGTCCGCTTGCACCAATTTCTACATTTAAAACTGAAGAAGAAGTAATTGAACGAGCAAATAACTCCGTCTATGGATTAGCAGCTTATGTGTATACAGAAAACTTAAGCCGTTCATTTAGGATTACTGAAGCATTAGAATATGGAATTATAGGTTTAAATGATGCGTTACCATCTGCAGTACAAGTACCTTTTGGCGGCTATAAGGAAAGTGGTCTTGGAAGAGAAGGCGGCCATTTTGGAATTGAAGAATTTTTAGAAGTTAAATATATTTCGATAGGGTTAGAAATGTAGTGAAAATCTATTATTACCATTAACTCTTTTTTAGACGAATTATAATAAAAAGATGATGTAAGCCAGTTAAACTTTCAAATCTACATGGATATGGATTGTTTGACTGGTTTATTAAGTAGTTAAATAGAGGTGAAAAAATTGCCTGGAGCATTGCACGGAATAAAAATTATTGATTTAACGAGAGTGTTAGCCGGACCCTTTTGTACTATGATTCTTGGGGATCTAGGGGCAGAGGTAATAAAAATAGAAAGTATTCATAATGGTGATGAGACAAGGGGATGGGGTCCACCTTTTGTTGAAGGTGAAAGTGCGTATTATTTATGTGCTAATCGAAATAAACAAGGTATTACGCTGAACCTAAAAAGTGACAAAGGAAAAGAAATCTTTAAAAAGCTTATTTCCGATGCGGATGTGGTAGTACAAAACTTTAAACCTGGAACTTTGGAAAGATTAGGGTTAGGTTACGAAGATTTAAAAAAGATAAAGGAAGACATTATCTTGGCATCTATCAGTGGATTTGGTAGTACAGGAGCTAATGCAAATCTACCTGGATACGACTATATCATCCAAGCAATGTCAGGATTAATGAGCATTACTGGAGAAAAGGAATCACAACCTACAAAAGTAGGTGTTGCCATATCAGACGTTTTAACAGGGTTATTTACTTGTATAGGTATTCTAGCTTCACTACAGCATAAACATGTGACTGGAAAGGGACAGGAAATTGATATTTCTTTATTCGATTCTCAACTAGCTTCTTTAGTAAATGTTGCTAGTAATTATTTATGCAGTGGTGTTGTTCCCGAACGCTTGGGCAATTATCACCCAAACATCGTTCCATATCAGGTTTTTTCCGCAAGTGATGGTGAAATCGTTATTGCAGTTGGAAATGATGAGCAGTTTAAGAGATTCGCTACACTTATTGAGGAACCAGTTTTATTAGAGGAGCCATTTAAGAAGAATTCAGGCAGATTACAATACAAAAAACAAATTGAAAGTTTAATAGCAAATAAAATAATACGTAAAAGTAAAAGTGAATGGAAAGTACTTTTAAATCATAATGGTATCCCAAACGGACCAATCAATCATGTTAATGAGGCTTTGCAGTCTGAACAAGCTAAATCTAGAAATATGATTATGGATGTTAATCATCCTTTAATAAAAGACTTAAAGCTTGTAGGGTCGCCATTAAAATTATCTAATACGCCAATTGAAATTTTGAGACATCCACCTTTGCATGGTGAACACACAAACGAAATAATGATAAAACTTGGTTATTCCCAATCAGAAATAGATGAAATGAAACAAAATCAATCAATTTGAGGAGGAATGTATAATGGATTTTTCATTATCTGAAGAACAAATTAGTGTTAAAAAGGTAGTAAGGGCTTTCGTAGACCGTGAAATTATTCCGTTTATAAAGGAATGGGATGAAAAAGGGCATTTTGAAACAAAAGTTTTAAAACAACTTGCAGAATTACAACTATTGGGAGTATGTATTCCTGAACAATATGGTGGAGTAGGAATGGATTATAATACTTTGGCGATAGTTTGTGAAGAATTAGAACGAGGCGATACTGCATTCAGAACAGCTGTTTCAGTACATACAGGTTTAAATAGCATGACATTATTACAATGGGGGAGTGAAGAACAAAAGAGAAAATACCTCGTTCCACAAGCTCAAGGTAAGAAAATTGGAGCATTTGGACTAACTGAACCAAATGCAGGATCAGATGTTGTGGCTATGTCTACAACTGCTGTAAAAGATGGGGATTATTATATTCTAAATGGATCTAAAACATGGATTTCGTTATGTGATGTTGCAGACCACTTTTTAATTTTTGCTAAAACTGATCATGACTTAAACCATAAAGGCATATCTTGCTTTATTGTAGAGAGGACATATGAAGGTGTTTCTACGAAAGCAATAAAAGGGAAAATGGGAATTAGAGCTGGAAATACAGGTGAAGTATTTTTAGATGATGTAAAAGTACCAGCGGAGAACCTTTTAGGCTTTGAGGGAGAAGGGTTTAAAATTGCTATGTCAGCACTTGATAATGGAAGATTCACAGTGGCAGCTGGAGCATGTGGTTTAATACAAGCATCACTTGAAGCGAGTATAAAATACTGTCATGAAAGAAAAACGTTTGGAAAAGAAATTGGAAATCATCAACTTGTACAACAAATGATTGCTAAAATGTCTTCGAATCTTGAAATCTCTCGTTTATTAGTTTATAAATCTGGATGGCTTAAAAATAACGGAAAACGTAACACAAAAGAGACTTCACTTGCAAAATGGATTTCATGTAATGCTGCAAATGAAGCAGCAAATGATGCGGTCCAAATTCATGGTGCATATGGATTTTCAAATGAATTTCCTGTTGAACGCTATTTAAGGAATTCAAAAGCTCCAGTAATCTATGAAGGAACAAGGGAAATTCATACAATTATGCAGGCTGAATATGATCTAGGTTATAGAGAAGATAAAATGTTAAGAAAGATGCTTCCTTCATGGCCATTTGAAGAGGCAAATGTAGAGACAGTTAATTCTTAAATTTTTATGTAGAAAAGGCAACTTACCAATCTTGGTAGGTTGCCTTTAAGTTTTTACTTTTCTCCTAAGTGTAAAGGTAGTGTGGTAGAACATTTAATTTCTCTTAAAGCTAAACTAGTTTGAATTCTAGTGATGCCAAGTTTATTTAGTTTTCGGATAAAGCTCTCCAACCCTTTTCGATCTTTATTGGCGACTTTTAATAAATAGTCATATTCTCCAGTTAATAAGTGACACTCCAATACCTCGGGCATCGCTTCTAATGTTTTCTCAAGTACTGCTAATTCATCTGCTTGATGGATATTTGTGTTAATAAAAATAAAACAAAGTAAATCAAAGCCTAGCTTTTCTTGGTTTAATATAGAGACTTGTCGTTTTATATAACCTTCACTTTCTAGTCTCTTTACCCTTGCATGTGTAGCGGGTGGAGACAAATTAACATACTTGGCTAGTTCAGTATTACTAGTTTGAGCTTCCGTTTGTAGCTTATCCAATATTTTTAAATCCACTTCGTCTAACACTTTACTTTGGAAAGTTTCCACCTTCATCAACTCCATTTCAATTATTCTGTCATCGACTCGAATTGCACATAGCAAACTAATTTTATTCAATAATATCATGTTTAAACTTTATTTTATTTTAAATTTTTATCGTTTTACAAAATATTTCATGTGTGATGATAAAATTATGTAAGGATTGTAGCTAAAAGCTTTAGATCAATTAGGTTATAGGAATTATAGATAAAGATCGAGTGGAGGAATGGCATGTGCCGATATTTTATATGCTTTTATTATTATTAACTAGTTTAATATGGGGAGGAAATTTTGTAGTTGGAAAAACGCTCGTTAGTCATGCTTCTCCAATAACTTTAACAACATTAAGGTGGGCAATTGCAATTTTGTTTCTTTTTCCATTGGTATTATGGAAAGAAAAGAAGTTTTTTCCTCCGCGTAAAGCCATTCTGCCATTAATTATAATGGGAATTACAGGTGTTGCACTGTTTAATCTTTTTCAATTTTGGGCTTTGGAGAATACTTCTGCGACAAATGTTGGGTTGATCTCAACTTTAAATGCAATCTCAATCGCCATTTTTTCATCCGTATTTTTAAAAGAGAGATTAAATGTATTACAACTATTTTCTATGCTTTTATCGTTTTTAGGAGTAGTACTTGTTCTGACAAAAGGAGATATGAATCTATTATTTTCAATGAAGTTTAATGTAGGCGATTTGTTTATGCTCATTGCCGTGTGTATTTGGGGATTATACTCAGTTTGCAGTAGATGGGCAACTAAGACCGTATCACCAATAATGGCTACTCTTTATTCAGGGGTATTTGGACTGATTCTTATTATTCCTTTTAATCTTACTGATTTTACAATTTCAAAAGTTGATACTGCATTTGTTGTATCCATTCTATATACAGGTGTGATCTCGACTGTCCTGTGCATGATTTTTTGGAATATTGGTGTTCAAAAAATAGGTGCAATCACAGCGGGTATTTTTTTAAACTTCAATCCAATTTTCACGGCCATTTTAGCGTTTTTCATATTAGGTGAAAAACTGTCCTGGATTCAGGTGATTGGGAGTGTTATCGTAATTATAGGATGTTATTTATTCACATACTTTAAAACTCATAGGATTTTAAAAAATAAAATTGTTTTAAAGGATGCAGTGTCATAAACAAAGATGAGTTATTTATGGTATTAGCTGATGAATGATTACTAGATTTTAAGGAAAAAACCGCAATTTTAAAGCCTAATGAAACTTTATAAATCTCAGCAAGAGTTATCCATAGAACAAGAGCAAAGTAAACAACAGTCAATCTTTGATTTGAAGATAAAAACGCTGATACGGTAATAGTAGAATAGTTCTCTAACTTACTGGTTATAAATGATTGTAGATTAAGGTATTAACGGTACAAAAGGTGATGTCATGATACATACTTACTTAAGTGAAACAATTAGTTTTGAGATCAATTTCAAAAAGCGTAAATCCATAGGAATTTATATAGATATTTATGGGAATGTTGAAGTTCGTGCGCCAAAAGGGACAACAGAAGAGAGTATAATTAATTTAATAGAAGAAAAGTGGGCATGGATTTTAGAAAGTTCAAAAGAGATGAGGGACCGTTTCGAAGGTCCTCAAAAGAAAGAATATGAGTACGGTGAAAAGTTTCTTTATTTAGGAAATAGCTATCCAATTCAAATTTTTCTAGACGAAACCGAAAGTCAAGACTACGTAAAGTTTGAAGACGGTACGTTACGAATATTTGTGAAGGAACTTGAAGATGAAAAAATTAAGCAAGCTCTGAAACGATTTTATTATCAGCAGTGTAAATCATTAGTAGAAAGTGGAATCAAGTTTTATCAGAGTAATTTTAAAGTAAAACCTACTGCTATTCGTATCACTGATAGTAAAAAAAATTGGGGAACATGTGATTCAAATCGCCAATTAACATTTAATTGGAGACTTGCAATGGCTCCACAAAAGGTGATTGAATATGTAATCGTTCATGAAATGTGCCATATGGTTCATATGAATCACGACAGATCTTTTTGGAGACTCGTGGGTAAAATAATACCGGACTATAAGGATCGTGAATATTGGCTAGCGATCTCAAATTGGAAAATGACTGTATAGCGTCTATTTACAAATAAATAGAAAAGTGAGATAATATAAAAAATTTCGAGGAGGGAAGTAAGTTTATGGAACCAACAAATTGCTAATATTAATTTATTTAAAAATTAATATGAATTTTATAATGAGTGAAAATTAACCTGACTATATAGGTTTATTTGTTATGCTCTTTATGGAATTAAGGCAATTTAGAAGGTAACTTACTTACTAAAATTGAGATTATAATTTTATTGGATATTTCTATTTAGAAATTTCTAATCAGGACGATTATATAAGCCTGGTCTATAGTATACGGCATCAGTATGTGATTTTTTACGCACGTGATATGCTGAAAATACTGTGGAAAATTATATTCAAATGAATTTTAAGACTGTAAGAAGACATCATCTTCTTATGGTCTTTTTTGCTTTGAAAATTAAATAGTAATGAAGTTCTTCTTTATCCTGTCCATGAAATGCGTAACAAGATTATGGATGAAAGAAGGAATTTTGTATGTTTGAATTAAAATTAAATGGAATCAAAAAATTTATGGACGCTACACTTGTTCTTGAAAATATAAGTTTTGAAGCCTATGAAGGAGATAAAATCGGAATCGTAGGGGTAAATGGAAGTGGTAAAAGTACAATTCTGAAATTAATCGCAGGAATTGAACCGATGCATTACTATCCTGGATACCCTCAAACTTCGAGTTACGGATATGATGAAGGGTTAATAAACATGTCTAGAGGCGCCACATGTGCTTACCTTGAACAAATGCCGGTTTATCCTCAAGGTTTAAAAGTAATTGATGTATTAAATTTAGCATTTGAGGAAATTGATTCAATTGAGTTACAAATGCGTGAATTGGAAGAAAAGATGAGGAATTTGGAAGACGTAGCTTTGGAAAAAGCATTAAAAAAATATAGTGACTTAGTTCTGCTATTTGAGGTTAAGGGAGGATACGATCGAGAAGAAAAATTAAGCAAGGTTTGCACCGGTCTGAAATTTGGTGAAAGCTTTTTAAATAAACATTTTGATTTATTAAGTGGTGGAGAAAAAACGACAGTAGTGCTTGGAAAGCTCTTAATGAATGTTCCTGATATTTTATTGCTCGATGAACCAACAAATCATTTGGATATGGATTCAATAGAATGGCTTGAGGGGTATTTAAAGAACTATAAAGGAATTGTACTGATCGTTTCGCATGATCGATATTTTCTTGATAATGTAGTCAATAAAATTGTAGAAGTCGAGGACATGGAAGCCATTTCCTATAAGGGGAATTATTCATCCTTCGTAACTCAAAAAGAGGAAAATATGAGGATTCAATTTGAGCATTTTAGAGAACAGCAAAAAAAGATTAACGCCATGGAAAAGACTGTAACTGATTTAAGAGACTGGGCCATGAGAGCTGATAATAACAAGTTCTTTAAAAGAGCTGCCAGTATCCAAAAGAAACTCGAAAAAATCGACAGAATAGATAAACCAGTGTTTGAAAAGAAAAATATGAAATTAGATTTTAAAGCAACAGAACGATCTGGAAAGGAGACAATTAAAGCAATAGGGTTATCAAAAAGCTATGAGGATAAAGTCATCTTTAAGGATACAAACTTAATGGTTCAATTTGGCGAAAGAGTTGGACTCATAGGATCAAATGGCTGTGGAAAAACGACATTTTTAAGAATGCTATTAGGTGAAGAGCAACCTGACACTGGAGTTGTGGAGTTAGGTGCGAATGTGAAGGTGGCATATTTACCACAAAAGATCGCATTTGAAAATGAAGATTTCACCGTACTTGAATGCTTTCGAGAAGATATTTCAATAGTCGAAGGAAAAGCACGAGAGTATCTATCAAAATTCATGTTCTTTAAGAAAAGTGTCTTCAAGAAAGTAAAGAATTTATCTGGCGGTGAAAGAATTAGGTTAAAGCTTGCAATGCTGCTTTTTCAGGATATAAATCTATTAATACTTGATGAACCTACCAATCACCTGGACATAGATTCAATCGAAACATTTGAAGAAGCACTTGATGATTTTAAAGGAACAATATTTTTTATTTCACATGATCGCTATTTTATAAACAAAGTTAGTGACCGAGTGATCGCTGTTGAGAACAAAGCTTTTAAAAGCTATCTTGGAAACTACGATGATTATAGAAATGAAAAAGAACAATTAATACAGCAGGTACAAGAGACAAAAGAGTCACTAAAAAATAATGAAAAAAACAAGAAGCCCACTAATCACCATAAACCAATTAAAAATGAAGTAGTCGAGGCCAAAACTTTAGCTAAAATTGAAAGCCTTGAAACGAAAATTAAAGAATTAGATTTAGCTATGCTAGCGGAGCAAATGGATTATGATGAGCTTAATAAGCTTTTTTGTAAAAGACAGGATTTAAATAATGAACTAGATTTAATTATGGATTTATGGTTGAATAGTCAAGTTAATGAAAGTTGAAAGAACCCTAGAACCTTGATATAGTCAAAATGAAAAGCTTAGAGGAAGGTCCTCTAGGCTTTGATTTTGATTCTAGTATCACATGATCGAGTGTTCATTGATCGAGTAGCAGATCATGTTTATGTAATTGAGCATCAATCATTAAAATATAGCAATTAATCTTAAAGAAGCAGGGAAATATTCTTTGCGTCTTTTGGAAAAATGTATCATAAAAAAAGTATTAATATTATTAAACCTATTGAAATGAACCGATACTAAAAGGGATTAATAAAATAAGAGGTTTTAGGGGATAGGAGGAAAAATTTATGTTAATCGATTGGGATAGTTTCAACTATCTACCGGTAATTATTGGTGGAATTGCATATATGATGTATGGTGGAATTTATTATTCAGTAGTGTTATCAAATAAGAAGAAGAGCAATCAGAAGGATATTTTAGCAAATCAAAGCATTGGTTCATTTAAATATATTTACTCTGTTATCATTGCATTTATCATTTCGTTTTTTTTATCAATTTTGATTCAATCAACTGGTTCTGAAAATGTATTAGTTGGATTAGGTATCGGATTTGTTGTCGGTTTAATAATTACGTTAGTATATGTTAAAAATTCTCTATTTGGATTGATGTCTAAAAAATCATTATCGGTGGCAATTGGAGATCATCTAGTTATTTTTACACTACTAGGTTTGATTCAAGGATTTTTTATGTAGTAAGAATAATTTTAGTGATTCCTCAAGAAGTGTTTCAAATTGAAGCACTTTTTTTTTTTAAGTACATTAGATTATTTATTCCAAGAAAAAATTAAAAATTTATTGATGAATTCGTATTCATAAGAGCTTGGAATGTGTTATATTGATACGTATAATAAATTTCCTTTCAGAAATTTTCTGTCCAAATTTAACATTGAATAAGCGAGAGAGCATCATTCTGGTGATCTCTTTTTTCTGTAATTATTCGTTATATAGAAAGAAGTGGAGAAGTTGAAAAAGCAACATATTTATCTCATCCTATTTTGTATTATGGTAGTATGGGGATTAAATGTTATTGCCACAAAGATTTTAGTGGCAAATTTTATGCCAGTTACGATGACAGCATTTCGTGTTTTTACAGCTGGAATCAGTGTGTTTATTATTCTTTTTTTAGTCAAAAAAGTTCGTAAACTTACAAAAAGGGAGTTTAAATACGTCTTTTTTGCAATGTTGCTTAATGTAGTTGCTCATCATTACTTTTTATCGATTGGGCTATCTCAAACATCAGCTTCTAACGGAGGGCTTATTCTTGGAATGGGTCCACTTTTAACAGCGTTATTATCTGTTTTCTTTTTGGGAAGTGTAATGACTTTCGTTAGGATTTTAGGTGTGCTTTTTGGATTTGCTGGTGTTGCATTTATTGTTTTGCAAAGCGGTGGAGGCTTCCATGGTGTATCTCATGGAGATTTCTATGTTTTCCTAGCAATTTTGGCTCAAGCTGCAAGCTTTGTTTTAATTAAAAAGGTTTCAAGTACATTGGACCCGCGCTTAATGACAGGCTATATGCTTGTGATGGGATCGATTATCTTATTTGGAATCAGTCAAATTGTTGAACCGAATGGAATGGCAAGCATGCTCCATCATTCATCTGGAATATGGGCAGTTTTCTTTTCATCTGCAATTATCGCAACTGCGATTGGACATATGCTTTATAACTATGCACTTGGTGAAGTTGGAACAACTGAAGCATCTGTCTTTATAAACTTAAATCCGTTCTTTACTTTAATTGGTGCAGCGCTCTTTTTAGGTGAGAAAATTGTGTTAACACAAGTCATTGGATTTGTCTTAATTTTAGTTGGCGTTGTGTTTGGTTCAGGAGCTTTCGAAGAAATTTCGCGAAAAATGAAAAGAGATCAAGAGATGCATGTATAAATGGATATATAATAAATTAGTAAAAGAGAAATCATTTAATGATTTCTCTTTTTTTGTTTTTTAATCGTTGTTACTTATTGTTTTTATTGAATTAAGTTAATGGGATAAAAAATTATTTTTAATTTGTCCTAATATTTTGAAAAGTGAATATATATTTATTGAGATTAATTTCTAAACAGAGAGGGGTCATTTAAACCTAGTTATTTTACTAGGAATAGAAAGAGAATGACAATTTGGCTACTTTTTGAAAGCGTTTTCTAATGCGCAGAAAAGGGGGGATTGAATGAACATATTATTATGTTGTGCAGCTGGGATGTCAACGAGTTTGTTGGTTACCAAAATGGAGGCTGCTGCTAAATTAGAAGGAATTGAAGCTAAGATTTGGGCGGTTAGTGCAAATGAAGTGAAAAATCACCTTGATGATGCGGATGTCCTACTAGTAGGGCCACAAGTTCGTTACCTACTTCCTCAATTAAAAAAGACCGGTGAGGAAAAAGGAATTCCAGTAGATGCCATTAATCCCGTTCATTATGGGATGTGTAATGGTGCGGAGGTTTTAAAATTTGCAAAGAATTTAATAGGTTCATAATTCAATATAGGGGTGATTAGTGTGGCCAAATTTACGCAAATGTTAGAAGAGAAGGTAATGCCAGTTGCTGGCAAAATTGCGGGTCAAAAACACTTACAAGCTTTACGTGATGGACTAATTTTAACGATGCCTCTCATTATTGTTGGATCTATTTTCTTAATTTTAGGCTTTATTCCAATAGATAGTTATCCACAATTTATGGCAGATACATTCGGTGCTGACTGGTTAACGAAGCTACTTTATCCAGTAAATGCTACGTTCGATATTATGGCCCTCATTGCAGGATTCGGGATCGCTTATCGACTCGCAGAACATTATAAGGTGGATCCGTTAAATGCGGGTGCAGTTTCAGTTGCAGCTTTCATTCTTTCTACTCCATATTTTACAATGTTTACGCCAGAAGGAGCAGATGCTGCTATTCATGTTGGTGGCGTATTACCGATGGCCTTTTTAGGTAGTAAAGGATTGTTCGTTGCTATTATTATTGCCTTATTTTCTACTGAAATTTATCGCTGGGTTATCCAAAAAAATATTGTAATTAAAATGCCAGATGGTGTACCACCAAGTGTAAGTAAATCATTTGTGGCGTTATTCCCAGCATTTTTAGTCATCCTTGTCGTATGGGTTATTCGATTACTGATTGAAAAAACTTCATTCGAAACTTTACACAATGTCGTTGGAAAGCTTTTACAAGAGCCGTTAGGTGCTCTAGGTGGAACTTTAGTTGGTGGATTAATTGCTGTTCTGTTAATTCAACTTTTATGGTCAACGGGCTTACACGGTGCAAGTATCGTTGGTGGTGTAATGGGTCCAATTTGGTTAGCAGCAACTGATGCAAACCGTTTAGCTCTTCAAGCTGGTAAAGAAATGCCAGAAGTTATTACACAACAGTTTATTGATATCTTTATTTATATGGGTGGATCTGGCGCGACATTTGCATTTGCCATCATGATGTTACTATTTGCTCGAAGCCAGCATGCTAAGCAATTAGGTAGACTATCGATTGGGCCGGGTATCTTCAACATTAATGAACCGATTACCTTTGGTGCTCCTGTTGTAATGAATCCACTGTTATTAATGCCATTTATCTTAGCGCCATTGGCATTAGTAGTTACCACTTATATCGGTATGACTACAGGCTTTGCTCCAAAAACTTCAGGAATTGCTATCCCATGGACTACTCCTCCTATTATTGGTGGATACCTTGCGACTGGTGGTAACTGGAGAGGTGCTGCAATGCAATTAATTAACCTTGCTGTATCATTTGCAATTTACTACCCATTCTTTAAAATGTGGGATAAACAAAACTTTGAAGCAGAAAAATCAGCAGCTAACTAAGAATAAAATACAGGAGCTTGCCCTATGGCAAGCTCTCGGTGTGTAAACAAAATAAAATTTTTAGACTGAATGAAATTGCTTGTCTTACGAGTCGTGAAGATAGATGAGGGCGGCAACATGCAAGCTTAGAAGGCGAGCGTTTTTCGACGGTCTGGGAGAGTGCCCTATGGCATGTTGACATTATGAATCTTTTAATCTAATAGAAGGCGGGAATTCAGGTGACAAAAGAAGAATTGTACAACCTTTCCTTTCAATTAATACTGCATAGTGGTAATGCTAGAAGCTTTGCAATGGAAGCAATTTATGATGCAAAGGATTTACATTTCGAATTGGCGCAGGAAAAGCTTTCAGAGGCTGATCGAGAATTTAGTCAAGCACATCATTTTCAGACCCAGCTTATTCAAGCTGAAGCTGGAGGAGAGGATTTCGACATTCCAATTATTTTAATCCATGCACAAGATCATTTAATGACAGCAATGACGTTAAAAGATTTAGCAAGAGAAATAGTGGATCTTCGTAAGGATATGAATAGTCAATCATAAGGAGGTTACATAATGAGTAAATCAATTAAAATCACGACGATTGGTGGAGGATCCAGTTATACACCAGAGCTTGTAGAAGGTTTTATCAAACGATATGATGAACTACCATTACGTGAGCTTTGGCTTGTTGATGTTGAGGAAGGAAGAGAAAAGCTAGAAATTGTAGGTGATTTGGCTAAACGTATGTTTCAAAAAGCGGGGCTACCGGTGGAAGTGCATTTAACGTTAGATCGAAGAGCCGCATTAAAAGATGCTGACTTTGTAACAACTCAATTCCGTGTTGGTTTACTTGAAGCAAGAGCAAAAGACGAAAGAATTCCTTTGAAGTATGGGGTTCTTGGTCAAGAAACAAATGGTCCAGGAGGTTTATTTAAAGGTCTTCGGACGATTCCAGTTATTTTAGATATCGTAAAGGATATGAAAGAGCTTTGTCCAGAAGCATGGCTTGTTAACTTTACAAATCCTGCTGGCATGGTGACTGAAGCTGTCCTGCGTTATACAGATCACCATAAAGTAGTTGGATTATGTAATGTTCCAATTGGTATGGAAATGGGAATTGCTAAGCTTTTAAACGTAGAACATTCACGAGTTCGTATTGACTTTGCGGGTTTAAATCATATGGTTTATGGATTAGATGTATATGTAGATGGAGTGAGTGTAAAAGACAAAGTAATCGATTATTTAACTCATCCTGAAAATTCAAGCTTTGTTAAAAATATTCAAGGATATGGTTGGGAGCCAGAATTTATTAGTGCATTAGGTGTTCTACCATGTCCATACCATAATTATTATTATAAAACGCGAGAAATGGTTGCAAAAGACCTTAAGAGTGCTGAAACTGATGGCACACGTGCTGAAGTCGTTAAGAAACTGGAAGATGATTTATTTGAACTTTACAAGGATCCGAATCTTTCAATTAAGCCACCGCAGCTTGAAAAACGTGGAGGAGCTTATTATAGCGATGCAGCTGTGAGATTGATTTCTTCCATTTATAATGATAAAGGTGATATTCAGCCAGTTAATACCAAAAATAATGGTTCGATTGCGAGTATTCCAAATGATTCTGCAGTGGAAGTTAGCTGTGTCATAACGAAGGATGGACCAAAACCAATTGTGATGGGAGATTTACCTGTTGCTGTGCGTGGACTTGTTCAACAAATTAAATCGTTCGAAAGAGTTGCTTGTGAAGCAGCCATTGAAGGGGATTACAATAAGGCTGTCCTTGCGTTAACAATCAACCCACTTGTAGCTTCGGATAAAGTTGCAAAACAAATTGTTGATGAGATGTTGGAAGCGCATAAGGCACATTTACCTCAATTTTTTAATGAGGTGAAAACGCGATGATTAAATTAATTGTAAATGCTGATGACTTTGGTTATTCAAAGGGTATTAATTATGGGATTATAGAGGCTCATAGAAATGGAATCGTAAACTCTACGACGATGATGATGAATATGCCTGGTGTAAGTCATGCCGTGGATTTAGCGAAAGAGAATCCTGATCTAAAAGTTGGAATTCATCTAGTTCTCACTTGTGGAAAACCACTATTAACAGATGTACCGACTCTTGTTGATCAGGGCGGATTCTTTAAAAAAAATCGAGATATTCTTGAATCAAATATATCACTTGAAGAACTTGAAAGAGAATGGACAGCACAGGTTGAAAAATTTTTAGAAACCGGACTGACATTAACGCATATCGATAGTCATCACCATGTTCATACTGTACCTAGGTTTTTACCTGTAGTTCAAAAACTATCAAAAAAGTATAACTTAAGTGTACGACGGGTTTCAGATCTTGCACTTGAAGGTGTACCACCATATAGTGATGTATTTCTTCATGAATTCTATGGTGAAGGTGCGACTTATGACTATTTCGAAAAGATAGTATCGCATGTCCAAGATGGGCAGACTGTCGAAGTTATGTGTCATCCAGGATATCTTGATCATGAGGTATTAAATAACTCTTCATATGCAAAAGATAGGGTTACAGAGGTGGAAATCCTAACTTCTATTAGACTCCCAAACCAATTTGTTTTAGCGTAATCTACAAAAATATGAAAAGTATAGATAAATATAGACAATAGCAAAAGAGGCATATACACATGTTTCTTTTGCTTTTTTTATTAGGTTGCATATGAAAAAAATAAAACCAGCCCTTTTAAAAGAACTGGTTTTTGTGACGTTAGACTGTAGCTGATTTATTAGTTTCTTTATTGTTACGTTGTTTTTTTGATTTTCTAAAATGTAATAATTCATATACTACTGGAATGACAATTAACGTTAATAGAGTTGAGACTGTTAACCCACCAACAACTACTACTGCTAAACTTTGAGATACGAGACTGCCAGTTTCTGCTTTTTTAAATAATAGTGGAAGCATCGCACACACAGTTGCGACTGCAGTCATTACGATTGGTTTCATACGTGTAATCGCCGCATCTATGATTGCTTCTCTTAAAATCATGTGTTTTTCTTTTTGTTTTACGCGATCTAATAATACAATCGCATTTGTAACAACAATACCGATTAGCATTAGTGCACCTAAAAGGGCTGTTGGTTCTACTGCAATTCGGCTAATAACTAGACCAAGAACAGCGCCAATAGCAGCTAGTGGTAATGAGCACATAATTGCAATAGGGGCACGGAATGTTTTAAATGTAATAATCATAATTAGGAAGACTAATCCAATTGAAACAAGCATGATCATATATAAATCAGAGAAGTCTTCTGATTGCTGAGCAAGTGCTCCTCCAATATAAATGTTCACATCATCTGGAATATCCATTCCTTTTACTTTCTTATCTCCAAAAATAACTTTGTTTATATTTAGATTAATTTCTGATAGTTTATTAGGCTTCACTTCAGCGGTTACACTTAAATAAGTATCGCCATCTTTGTGAAATAAATTAGTAGGTTTTTCTTCTTCTTTTAATGTAGCAATCGATGAAACTGGAACCATACCTGTTTTCGTCATTACTGGAATATTATTGATATCGTTCTTTGATTTTGGTTCTAAAATCGGTTCAAGATATACACTCGTCAATTTATCATTAATCGAAACTGTTCCTAGTGGTGTTCGATTTAGCATAGCAAATAGTTGCCCAGATAATTGCTCGACATTACCTTTAGTAGGATCGACGTCTAATGAATAGACAGTCTTTTTGTCTTCTTGATTTGTTGTTACTTTCTCAACACCATTTATATCTACTAGTTTCGTTTTTATTTCACTTGCTGTTTTTTCTAGAGCGTTTAGATCGTTTCCAACAATATCAATTGTAACTTGTGTTTTAGCACCGCCAAACATAGTCGTTGCTGCGGCAAGTAACTCTGCATCAGAATATCCATTCTTTTGAGCATTGATTTTTTTTACAATCTGATCCGTGTCCTTTTTATCTTTTAAAGTAATATAGTAAATTGCTTGGGTAGGAGAGCGTACATCTCCATATTTTGCAGCATCTTCATTACTACCTAATTGTGTGAAAACGCCTTTTACTTCTTTTTGGTCTAAGATGAATTTCTCTAATTTAAGCGTATTTTCTTTTACAGATTCGACTGGTGTATCACTAGGATAAGTTAGTGTTGTTTGTACAAAGTCTGCAGAAGAGTTATCTGTAGCACCTTTAGGCATAACAAAATAAGTACCGATAGATCCTACGAATAATAGTAATGAGACTACGATTACGACCCATTTATGATTTAAAGACCAAGTAAGTAATTTTTTATATCGAACTGATGGCTTATGTTCAGGTAATTTAGCATTTTTAAGAAAGAATGCACCTAATACTGGAACAACAGTCAGTGCAACAAGTAATGAAGCTAATAATGAGTAAGTAATTGTTAAGGCGAATGGCAGTACAAAATCTTCTAGACCAGTGCTGATGATTCCAATTGGTAAAAATACTGCAACAGTCGTTAAAGTAGATGCTGTGATCGCGATTCCAACTTCTTTCGTAGCATCTATGATCATGTCTACTGAAAAACTTTCCTTTTGCATTCTTCTAAAAATATTTTCAATAACAACGATACTATCATCAACTAGTCGGCCAACTGCTACGGCTACACCGCCTAATGTTAATACATTTAATGTGATTCCAGATTGTGAAAGTAAAAATAATGTTAAACATAGTGAAAGCGGAATAGACACAATTGTAATCAGTGTGGAACGAATATTTCTTAAGAAAATCATGATGACGATCGTTGCAAACAATGCACCTAGTAATACTTCTTTAATCATTGCATGTACTGATGTTTTTACCATATCTGCAGTTGCAATCATTACTGAAGAATGTAAGTTATCATATTTCTTATTTAATTCTTTTGTTGCTTCTCTTACTTCCTTCGTAATACTTACCGCGTTTGAATGGCTATCTTTTGTAACAATTAGCAATAACCCGTCCTGACCATCGACTCTTGTAATATTCTGTTCAGGCTTTTTTATTTCTACATTGGCGATTTCACTTAATTTTACATTCTCACCAACTGAAAGATTTTTTAACTTGTCGAGTTGATCAATTTTTCCAACAACGTTTATATTACTAGTTTTTTCATTTATGATTTTTTCTCCAACTGATATCGTTGAATTTTGTCCACGAAGAATACCCATAACATTTTCTAAAGATACTTTCTTCTGTGCCATTTTAGCATTATCAATTTTTACAGAAACAAATGATTTTTCTGTTCCGTAAGTTTGAACATTTGCTACACCTTTAATGTCTTTAAATAATGGGATTAATTTTTTATTTGCAAAATCGATATTATTTGGAGTTAATCCATCGTCAAACGTTACAGAGACGTCAGCGATCGGAATCATTGAAGTATTTAGTTGAACGATAGTCGGTTTACTTACAGCTTGAGGTAAATTAATGTTACTTAATGATTCTTGAACTTCTTGTTTTGCATCTTTCATGATTGTACCTGATTCAAAATACAAATCAATTTTCGAAAAACCGTTACTAGTACTTGAGTAAATATGTTTCTTACCTTTTACTCCAGTCACTGCGTTCTCAATCGGAGTCGTTACCTGTTCTTCCATTGTTTTAGAATCAGTACCTTGCCCCATTACAATGACTGACACAACTGGTTGGTCTGCAGCTGGTAAAAATTCCATTGGAAGTTTGGTATAGCTTAAGATACCAACTAATAAAATGAGAACTGATAAAAAAGTTATGGCCGCTTTATTGTTAAAGGCCCATTTTGTAAACCAAGACATGAAAAACATCCCCCTTTTTTGGTAAAAATAACCAGTAGCACAAAGTGAATCGTAACACAGTAAAATTAAAAACAAAATAGACTTCAGTCTGAATTTACAAAATATTTACGGGCAAAAATCGACATCGACATAAATATTGTTACTCGGGAATATGATAAAACACTCCAATACATTAACAAAACTATGGACTTCTATTAATTTATGAAAAGCAAAAAAATCTCCTTTATAGTGTCTAACTATAAAGGAGTTTTTTTATTGATGACCATCATACTGTGCTGCTTGTAAAAGTAAATCAACTATATGAACGACTTCAGTTCTATGGGCCTGTTGTTCTCTTTCAACTCCAAGTTTCATTTGCAGTAAGCAACCCGGATTTGCTGTAACGATTGTAGTTGCTTGAGAATGTTTCACTTGTTCCATCTTATAGTCTAGAATCTGCATGGACATTTCGGATTCAACAATATTATATATACCAGCTGATCCACAGCAACGGTCTGCATCCTTCATCTCATGATATATAATGTTTTCAATCGATTGTAATAGAATTCGTGGAGCGGAAGCGGTTTTCATCACATTTCTTAAGTGACAAGAATCTTGGTAAGTAATAATTTGAGTAGGTAACTTTAATTTTACTTTTTTATGAAACTCTACTTCTACTAAAATTTGAGATATATCTTTTAATTTATTTTTAAATGATTGTGCGCGGTCCTTCCACATCGGATCATCTTTAAGAAGGTGATCATAATCAATAAGAAATCCACCACAACCACCTGCATTTGTAATGATATAGTCTACTTCAAGATTTTCAAATGCTGCAATATTTTTTTTAGCCATTTCCTTTGCAATGTCTTTTTCACCACTATGTCCATGTAACGCACCACAGCATGCTTGATCATTTGGAATGACAATCTCACAGCCTGCTAACTGTAAAAGCTTCATAGTAGCATTATTTGTTTCCAAGAACATTGTATCCATTAAACAACCTGAGAAAAATGCTACTCTACTTATTTTAGATTGCATAGGTGGTAAATAATTAGGGCGTGATTTCATTTGTTTCATTGAAGGAACAGTTGGTAATACTTTCTCCATTGCTGATAAATTAGTAGGGATTAGCTTCATAACACCTGATTTTCTAGCAATTTTTTGTAAGCCTGTTCGCTGATATAAACCAAGAAGTCCAACTGCTAATCTCATCCGATTTTGGTGAGGAAATAAATTTTTAAAAACAAACTTACGAACAACTCGAGTAGGAAGTGAGTGTTGTTTGTGTTGTGCAATAATATCTCTTGCTTCTTCTAGTAGATGACCGTATTTTACGCCAGACGGACAAACAGGCTCACAAGCACGACAACCAAGGCAAAGTTCTAGTGTACGTTCAACATCTTCATCGGGTTCGATTAAGCCGTCTGTTACTGCCTTCATTAGTGCAATACGACCTCTAGGAGAATGTGATTCTTTTTGTCCTGATTCAATATAAGTTGGACAGCTAGGTAAACAAAATCCACATCTCATACAGTTTAATAACTCATCTTCGTTCATTCTTGCTTTAAATTGTTCTTGAAGTTTTTGCTGTTCTTGTAGTGTTGTCATTTTGACACCACCATTCGTTTTCTAGCATCTTTTGCAAATACTTTTCCGGGATTCATAATGTTATGAGGATCTAATGCTGTTTTAACAGCTAGCATAGCATGAATACCTTCTTTTCCTAATTTCAATTCGAGATAAGGTGCTTTGACGATTCCAACGCCATGCTCTCCAGTAATGGTTCCACCTAATTCAATTGCTTTTTCAAAGATCTCGGCAAATGCCATTTCAACCCTTTCCATTTCTTCATGGTCCCTGGCATCAGTTGGGCAAGTAGGATGTAGATTTCCGTCACCAGCATGGCCAAATGTACAAATTTTAACACGATACTTTTGTGCGATTTTATTTATTGCTTGAACCATATCTGCTATTTTTGATCGAGGTACTGTAGCATCCTCTAATATAGTTGTAGGTCTTAATTGAGCAAGTGCCGAAAGCGCTGAGCGTCGAGCTGTTCTTAAGGCAATTGCTTCAGCTTCGGTTTTTGCTACACTCACTGAAATGCATTTTTCTTTTTCACAAACGTTCTTTATCAATTCTATGTCTCTATTCACAACTTCTTCTGGACCATCTTGTTCAATTAATAACACTGCTTTTACGTCAGTTGGTAAACCGATTTGAGCAAAATTTTCTACAACCTCTAAAGTCGGTTGGTCCATAAATTCTAGTGAGGTAGGAATAATTTTGTTAGCAATAATTTTTGAGACTGTTCTAGCAGCATCTTCTAAACTGTCGTAAAGAGCTAGCATTGTTTTTTTCGACTCAGGCATAGGTATTAATTTTAAAGTAGCTTCAGTAATAATTCCAAGTGTTCCTTCAGATCCTACGAATAAACGAGTAAAATCATAACCAGCTACATCTTTAGCGAGTTTTCCACCAGTTCTGATGATATCTCCATTGGCTAAAACAATTTCAAGCGCAATGACGTAATCTCTTGTTACACCGTACTTTAAACCACGTAGCCCACCTGAATTCTCATTAATATTTCCACCGATTGTAGAAATTTTCATTGAGCTTGGATCTGGTGGATAAAACAATCCTTTTTCTTCTATTGTATTGATCATATCAAGCGTAATTACGCCCGGTTGAACGGTAATCGTTAAATTCTCTTCATCGATTTCAAGTATCTTATTTAAATGCTTAAATAGTAGAACGATTCCACCATTGGTGGGACATGTGCCACCACAAAGATTCGTACCAGAACCTCTTGGAACAATTGGAATTTTGTTTTCGTTACAGATTTTAATAATTTCGGATACCTCTTTTGTCGAACGAGGACTGATGATTGCATCTGGCAACGATTGAAGATTTGGTGTTGCGTCGTAGGAATAAACAAGTCTCTCCATTTTAGAATCATCAAAGTTTGCTTCACCTACAATTGCAATTAACCTTTGGGCAATTTCTTTAGACACCATTAATATTCCCTCCCTATTATCTTATCTAAAGTATAAATAGAAATAGGTCGTATTTACTATGGAGAATTCTATAGAAAAAACACCTGTTATAGGTGTTTTTTTGTAGAATCATCCAATAGGTTAATGCCGATATAAAATTTACTTAAATCATGGATTTCTCTTGGGTTTAAGTTGGTTAATTCAGTAATCTTATTTAGACGATATAGAAGTGTATTGATATGAATATGCAATGATTGTGCAGTGTTTTTTAATGATTGATTATGTTTAATGTATTCTTCAATTGTAATAAAAAGTTCTTTTTCGTTAATGATAGGTGCAATCGTTCTTTCAATAAAAGTACTTTTCGTTTCGTTTGATAGATCTTGCAGGATTAAATCAATTGTGAGATCTTCATCAAATACAATTGAATTCGTTTTACTTGATACTTTTAGTGCTCGAACTGCTTGATGATAGGATTTACTCAATTGTTTAGGGTGGGTTGGTTGACCCACACCAGTCGCAATTTTTAAGTGTAAGCGACTTTGTACGTAATACAGGATAGATTCGACAAGCTTAAGATTTTGCGATTTTGTAGAAGATTGCTCAACTCTACATAATACAACTAGACGATTATTTCCCCAGCGAATAAATAATTCATCACTTTGTCTGTTATTCCAATCGAAAATAATTTGTCTAGTATCTGAAAGCTTACTTTGATGCTCCCATTCAAAAATAAGTACTTGTCTTTGAAATGTTAAATCAATATTAAGCATTTGAGCACGCTCATAAAAAGATTCATCCCATTCATCTTGCTGGATCCAATCAAAAACGAATGCCTCAAGACCTCGTTGTGTGAGTTCGATTTGATCAGTATAATAATTTTCACTAATGAGTAGTTCAGTCATTCGTCTCAACATTTCTCCAAAAGGGGAAATTAAATCTGGCTCACCAGTTATTCCGATTACACCGATGATTTCATTTTGAAAGAAGACAGGTAAATTGATCCCAGCCTTTACACCTTTTAATCGTTTTTCATCTTCCGTTGTGATAATAAAAGTTGTTCCTTGCTTAATGGCAATCAATGCACCCTCGTGAAAAGTACCTGTTCGAGCTTGATCCGTACTTGCAATAATGACTCCATCCGTATTGATTATAATAATATCCTCATGGATTAGTTTTCTAACTTCATTAATTATTTTTGTAGCCAGTTCATCTAAGATCATGATGTTGTCTCCTGTCACGATAGTTAGTGTAATTATAAATAAAAATGTATGTAAAATAAAACATTTCTTTTACAAGGAAAATTGCATATTCAATGCCTTTTGTTTTTAAAACGGCAAAAAAATCAATACATAAAATTGGGATTCTACAGAGATTCTTTATACTGTCATAATGCTCAATGAATAATCTCATAATCTAGTTTCTACTATTAAATAATAAATTAGTTCATTCAATTTTTAAATTTTCCATTTCTCTACATTTTAGATGATTATATAGCGCACTTACTTTACATGTGATAATGTAATAACATCTACCAAAGTATGAAATTTAACCGAGATGGGGTGTGTAGTATTTCTATGGTAAGACGGTTTTTCAAATATTATATACCACACAAAAAACTATTTTATATAGACTTTTTTTGTGCGGTGTTTGTTGGATTAATGGAACTTGGATTTCCACTTGCTGTCTCGTGGTTTATTGATCAGCTTCTACCTGAGGGGAATTGGAGTTTAATCATTGCGGTAAGTGTTGGACTTCTAGCACTCTATTTAATTAGTTCGGGAATGCAATTTGTTGTTAACTACTGGGGACATAAATTAGGGATTAATATCGAGACTGACATGCGACGTGAGTTGTTTAATCATGTACAGCGTCAGTCATTCCGTTTCTTTGATAATACAAAGACTGGACATATTATGAGCCGAATTACGAATGACTTAATGGATATCGGAGAATTAGCGCATCATGGACCTGAAGATTTATTCATTGCGATCATGACGTTTATCGGTGCATTTTGGATTATGCTTGCAATTAATGTGAAATTGGCACTAGTAGCAATCATCATTGTACCGTTTCTTGTATGGTTGATTTCATATTCAAATATGAAAATGAATACTTCTTGGAGTCAAATGTACGGAAATATTGCAAATGTAAATTCCCAAGTGGAAGATAGTGTTTCAGGGGTTAGAGTTGTCCAATCATTTACAAATGAGCAATACGAAATGAAGCGTTTCAACAAAAATAATCAATTTTTCCGTAAAACTAAATTGAGAGCTTATAAAGTAATGAGTTGGAATCTGTTAGGAATCTATGTCTCAACTCGACTAATGACGCTTGCCATCTTAGTTTTTGGAGCATGGCTTAGTTTTACAGGAATATTATCTTATGGTGAGTTAGTTGCCTTCATATTGTACTTAAACATTTTATTTAAGCCAATCGATAAAATCAGTGCGTTACTTGAACTATATCCAAAAGGGATGGCAGGTTTTAAGCGATTTACAGAACTGATGGATTCAGAACCAGATATTGAAGATGTACCAGATGCAATCGAAGTTTCATCTTTAAAAGGAGATATTCGTTTCCAACATGTTACTTTTGGTTATGAGAACAAACGCACGATCTTAAATGATATGTCATTTTCGATTGAAGCTGGGAAAACAGTTGCTTTTGTTGGTCCATCTGGAGCAGGTAAAACAACGATTTGTTCATTGATTCCACGTTTCTATGATGTATTAGAGGGATCAATTTCAATTGATGGAATTGATCTTCGTGAAATGACAAAGAAATCACTGCGTTCAAATATTGGTATTGTTCAACAAGATGTTTTCCTATTTACAGGTACTTTGAGAGAAAATATTGCATATGGAAAATTAGGAGCATCTCAAGAAGAAATAGAAGAAGCTGCTAGAAAAGCTCATCTGACAGATTTAATCGCTTCATTACCAGATGGGTATGAAACGCAAATAGGTGAAAGAGGATTAAAGCTTTCTGGGGGTCAAAAGCAGCGATTGGCGATTGCTAGAATGTTCTTAAAAAATCCGCCAATTTTAATATTAGACGAAGCTACTTCAGCACTTGATACTGAAACAGAAGCAATTATCCAAGAAGCATTAAATGATCTAGCAAAAGATCGAACAACTCTTATTATTGCACACCGTTTAGGTACGATAAAAAAAGCTGATCGTATTCTTGTCATTACTGATGAAGGAATTGCAGAAGATGGTACACATAAAGAGCTACTTTCTCAAGAGAATGGGATTTTTGCAAAATTGCATGCACACCAACATTGATTATGATATTGCGTTAAACTAACAATAAAGTCGATTTCCAAATATGGAAATCGGCTCTTTTTTTGCGAATATGTACTTAAATCATACAATCCTCATTCATTATTCATGTAATTTTGTTTCTCCAAGTAATCTAAAACAGTCTTTGAATATTGATGATGAGATTCTTGCGTATATTTGGCAATGGTATAAATTTGAGCTAAATTCTTTAACCCTAATTGTTCTGTCATTTCTTTTAGCTTGGGGATGTCCATATAGCGTTTCCAGCCCTTTTCATCTCTGTCTTTGTAGATTTTAAGGATTTCTTCATTTGAGTAATCATTGTACTGTTCATAATGAACTAACCCGTGACGTGGAAGTCGATCGCGCAATGGTGGATTTTCTTTTGGATAGCCTAATGAATAACCTACAATTGGCACAACATTTGGTGGTAAATTAAGGATCTCACCAATCTGATTACAATTTGCGAGTGTAGAGCCCATATAACAAAGACCTAGTCCAGCATTCTCTGCCGCCAAAGCACAGTTTTGTGCTACCAAAGTTGCATCAATCGTACCAATCATAAAACTCATAAAATTATCAAAATGTACTGGTGCATCGTTTAGTGTAAGCCATTTTCTCATTCGATTAAAATCTGCACAAAAAGTTAAAAGTATGGGAGCATCAATAACCATTGATTGATCCATATGAGCGGTATATAATTTTTTCTTCAGTTCTTTGTCTTTCGTGACAATAATGGAATAAGATTGCATATTGCCACTAGAAGAAGCACGAATACCAGCATCTAATATTTGTTCCAACAGTTCTTGACTGACATCCTTATCCTCATATTCTCGTATTGATTTGTGCCCATGTAAAACATCATTTAATTCCAAAACTATCACTCCCCATAAAAGGTTTATTAGAAATAAAAAGAAAATCATATCCAATATCGAGAAAAATTCTCTTTTTTCGACATAAATTCTGAATAATCAAATTATAGTGCAAGATGAATATAAAATCCATTTTTGTTTATTGTTCTTTTCTGAAGTATCGTTGCTTTTTTGACTGAAATAAAGACAGAAGTTGATTACAACGGAAGGCGCGAGATTCCTGTGGGAGATGAGGGAAGGGTGAGACCACGCAGGAGGACCACAGGACGTGGGTCATGCATGCGTTGTGACAGCACGGACGTCGTGGTTTTAGCAAGCAATCCATTCCGCCCCACGGAAAGGTTGCATCCGGGAGTAGTAATCAACTAACACATTTTTTGTCCTAATAGATTAATGCATTCAATTAAAAATAAATTTCTCCTATCTCGAAAGTATTATTTTATTAATAAAATATTTAAAACAAAGATTATAGTTATAGAAATGACACAACTTGTTTCATAAAGTTTACAACTTTACCTTATTTGTTTATCGTTTCGAAACATTTAAAAACTACCCTTATTAAGAAATAGAGCAATTTATGAATGATAAATGGGGTAGATAAAAATGTGTGGATTCATTGGAATTTTATCTTCAAGTAGGAATGATAAAATAAATAGAAAATCAATAAAAGAATATAATAGAATAATTAATCATAGAGGACCTGATGATGAAGGATATTATCATGATGAATTTTTATCCCTCGGATTTAAGCGATTAAGTATTATAGATATCGAAAATGGTCACCAACCATTAAATTCCTTAGATCATAGATATTGGATTGTTTTTAATGGAGAAATTTATAACCATAAACAGTTAAAGAAAGAACTTGAAAAATTAGGATATGAATTTGAAACTAACTCTGATACTGAGGTGCTACTGTATGGATTTATTGAGTGGAAAGAAGAAGTGTTACATAAACTTCGAGGGATGTTCTCATTCTTAATATGGGATTCTATTACACAAACCTTATTTGGAGCACGAGATCCATTTGGAATTAAACCTCTCTACTATTATGAAACTGGAAATGAAATAGTATTTTCCTCTGAAAGTAAAGTTATTGGTAGAGTAGTAGAGGATTTAAATGTTAATTCATTAGAATTAGATCCAATTGCATTACAGCATTATTTATCATTTCAATATGTTCCAGAACCAAATACAATCTATTCTGAAGTAAAGAAAATTGAACCTGGTACTTATTTCATAAAAAAACTGTATCAAGGAATCATGATAAAACCTTATTGGAAACCATCCTTTACTCCAGCAGTACATTCCAAAGAAGTTTTGATCAAAGAGATTAGAGATGTGCTAATAGATTCTGTAGCTATGCACATGAGAAGTGATGTTCCTGTAGGTGCATTTTTGTCGGGAGGTATCGATTCAACTGCCACCGTTGCAATTGCTCGTCAAATTAATCCTAAACTTAAAACATTCTCAGTAGGATTTGAAAATAAAGGTTTTAGTGAAATCGATGTTGCTAAGGAGTCTGCTTTAGCGTTAGATGTTGAAAATATTCATCGGTTTATTACCCCAAGAGAATATATTGAAGAATTACCAAAAATCATTTGGCACTTAGATGATCCCTTAGCAGATCCGGCCGCAATCCCACTGTATTTTGTGGCTAAGGAAGCTAGAAAGCATGTAACAGTAGTACTTTCTGGCGAAGGGGCAGATGAATTATTTGGTGGCTATAATATATATAAAGAGCCCAACTCTTTAAAAATGTTTGAATATCTCCCAACTAATTTAAAACGTGGGTTGAAACATTTGTCTACGATTATGCCAATTGGAATGAGAGGTAAGAGTTTTATAGAAAGAGGAAGCACCCCTTTGGAAGAAAGATATATAGGGAATGCAAAAATATTTGAGGAAAATGAAAAGAAGAAAATCTATTTAAATCATGATAGCTCAGTGAAATACAGTTCAATATTAGAACCTTACTATAACTTAGTTAAGCAGGAACCACTCGTCAATCAAATGCAATTTATTGATATGCATACGTGGCTAAGAGGAGATATTTTAGTAAAAGCTGATAAAATGACAATGGCAAACTCGATTGAACTAAGAGTTCCTTTTTTAGATACTGAAGTATTTAAAGTTGCCTCTAAAATACCTGTCTCTTTAAAGATCTCCAATGGTACAACAAAGTATTTATTTAGGGAGGCAATGCGAGGAATCGTTCCTAATCATGTCATTGATCGGAAAAAACTCGGATTTCCCGTTCCAATTAGTCAATGGCTAAAAAACGAAATGTATGATTGGGCAATTAACCTTATACATGAAAGTCAAACAGAATACTTAATTGATAAATTTTATATGATGACTTTATTAGAAGAGCATTGTCTGAATAAAAAAGATAATAGTAGAAAAATATGGACTGTATTACAGTTCATGCTATGGCATCAAGTATTTATTGAAAAGAAATTTACTTTTGAAGATAAAAAGGAAGAAGTTAAATATAGTCAAATGACATAAAAAGTAAAGGGTAAGTACGAGTAAAGTAACTATAAAATTTATGGATTAGGTAACTAGGAACACTAAATAAACTTTGATTGTATTATGTAAAATTGATGGGCTGCTTCTGCAGTCCTTTTTTATATGAAAAGGTAGGAGAGAATGACCTTTTTTAACTGATTACCTATTTGCTGAAGCTTATCATTTTCTGCCAGTAAGTATTTTAAATAATTCTGCTGAGCTCTTCTTGTCTAATTGAACATATTCACTTGAAACATTTATGGCAAGTTCTACTTGATCTTGATTAGGACTAATCCAAAGCTCATGTAACACTGCTTTTGCCTGGATTTCTGGATTTTTAAACTCAAAAATAAATCTGTAATCGGCGATGCGTGCCATATCAACTTTTGCATGTTCCCAATCAGCCTTATCTAATATTTCTCTTACCTGTTGAACTTTATCATTATTCGTTACTACTTTAAATTCCTCATAATCCTTTGTCTCAGCAATTCGCTTTTCAACAATTATATTTTGTTCTTCACTTCCAGTTTGGTTTGAACAACCTGTTATAAAAATAGAGATGATGACAATAATCGTAATTAAATATTTCAAATTGATCCCCCTTATATATGAAGAAATTGATATAATGGAAATGACATTTTTTTCCTTTTATTTAGCATATCATAAGAGGTATACAGCCGGAGAATAAATGTTGGTAAAAACTCAGTGGAGGGTTAACATTTTACATTGAACCTCAACAAAGGATATTTAAGATCACCATTTTTTTCAAAAGGAAAGCGAAAAGTTTAAAGATTGGGGATTTTTTATGATGAGATTAGATCTGTTTATAACATTTATTGTATTCGGTGCTTATATAAACTTACTCTCAGAGATTGTCGCAGAATTCTTCAATTATTCACATATACTGATGTATGGACTGTCTGGGGGGATTATCGCTGGTTTCATTTTGTTAATGATAAAAAATATACCTGGGATTTCCCGTAAGACAATGAATATGAAATTAGCTTTAGTAATTATTATGATTAATGGTGGGATTTTTGGAATTATAGGGAAATATTTTGGTCTATAAAAATATTGTTTGGTACCGAATAGCCCACGGAGTTATTAACCACATACTTATCTGTATGTGGTTTTTTAGTTTCATATTTAGTAACATAAAAACAAATTGTGAGTTTAGTATAGTATGAAATATTAATAATGGATTAAATGTGAAAAACAGTATAACAAAAAAGAAATTACAAAATGTAGTTGAGATTTTTTTCTATGTTTTGTGTAATGAACTTTTGAAAATAAGGACCAATAAAATATAGTTTGGACTAGTTTTTTTATTAGCAACTATAGGTTGCACCTTGATGCGCCTATAACTATCTTTACTTTTGCCATGCACTCTATCAATACTGGAAATAAGGAAAGGTGATGAATAAAATGATTTTTAGCGAACGATTAAAAAAGGAACGGGAAAAAAGAGGTTGGTCACAATCGGATCTTGCTGAAAAAATTCATGTTAGTCGTCAATCAGTTTCAAAATGGGAAACTGGTAAGAACTATCCGAGTATCGAAGTTATTATTAATTTGAGTGATCTATTCAGTATTACGATAGATGAAATGTTAAGGAGTGACGATGAATTGAAAGAAAAAGTAATCCGAGATAGTAAGAAATTGGCGTATCCGAAATGGAAAATGTTCTTTGATAATGTAGTTCTAATAGGAATCATCTTATTAGTAGCGAAATTAATTATTATAGGATTAAATCATTTTTTTGATGCAAATATAATTATTTCAAAAGGCTTACCAAAAATTCTATCCAATTTTTTACCATTAGCTTTAATGGTGATTGGTAGTATTGGTTCGGAACAGTTGAAAAATAAATATGTTGATTAGTTGATGAAGGGTAGCCAATGCTATCCTTTTTAGATAGGAAAGGATACTGATCCGAAAAGAGTTTTTCAGTTCAGTTCATTTCAAACAAGAACCTCTAGAGATTGAGGATCCTCAGTTTGTATTCATTGATGATGAAAAAAAAACGATTGAATCTTTAGTGGGTTTAAATGATCGTATATCAAATATAGAAAATATAAATCGTTATGTTTTAATGGTCGAAGATGGAATGGAATTACTTCATAGGAAGAGCGTCTAAAACTTTTTTTTACTCAGAAAGCGAACCAACCAATTATGAAAATGATGAGAATTGGAAGCCTTTAACTGAGGAATAATTATGTAATGTTCAACTAACAAAAATTGAAGAAAAAGAGTTGCTACGGGAGCTCTTGATTCATGTATTCTTACAATTTCTGTTAATATTCTCTTTACTTTACGCTCGTCTCTTTGATACAATATCATTCCGTCTGAAAATTCGGTGTTCTATTTAAGTAAGGAGGTTAGGAAAAATGGAAACACAAGCATATGAAGAAGAACTTCAGCAGTTAAATACAATTATGAACGAAATTGACCGGCAGTTAAAGAAGCTTGAAGGTGTCCCTATTTATGCAGGGAGTGATGTAACAGAACAAGTATTAGAAGGGATACGAGAAACAAATCGTAGAAACCTTCGGATCGCCATAAATGAGCCATACTTTGGGCGAATGGATTTTCAAGAAGAAGGCAAGGAATCTGTGCCACTTTATATTGGGAAAATTGGTGTTTCTGACATAACGACTGAAGATCCGATGGTTATTGATTGGCGTGCACCTGTTGCTAGCATGTTTTACTCATTTACAGGAGGAGACGATCTCGCTTATTATGACTCTCCTGAAGGAATCATAGAAGGCTTAATTTATCTTAAGCGAAATATTGTCATCCGCAAAAAAAATCTTCAGCGCGTTGTAGATACATATATAAAAGGCAGCCAAAATGAATCCGTTACTGATGATTTTCTACTATATCGATTAAGCGAAAACAAAGATAACCGTTTAAAGGATATTGTTTCAACAATTCAATCCGAACAAAATGATATTATTCGTTCATCCAAAAAAACTCCATTAATCATTCAAGGAGTTGCCGGAAGCGGTAAAACAACCGTTGCCCTGCATCGTCTTGCTTACCTAATTTATCAATATCGTGAAACAATACGTGCAGAAAAAATGATTATATTTGCACCAAATAACATGTTCCTCAATTACATTTCTAACGTACTTCCTGAGCTGGGAGTAGGTGGTATTCAACAAACAACATTTACAGATTGGGCTTTAACAATATTAGACTATGAAGTAACTGCTAAAGATTCTTCAGAGAATATAGAAAAATGGTTCAATACTGGTGTCGATCGCCCTGAAATAAACGAAACTACACCTGGCAAGTGGAAAGGCTCAACTCACTTTAAAGACTACATTGATCATTGCATTGAAAAATATGAAACATCAGCTGTTCCTGACAGAGATTTTGAACCATGGAACAATATAAAAATCGAAAAAGAAACACTTCATCATTGGTTTAGTTACGAATACACGCATTATCCATTAGCTAAACGAAGAGAACGGATTGTAGCACGGATAAAAAAATGGATTGATGGTGAACTCAAAAATATAGAAGAAACGAATATTAAAAAAGATCGAAAGAAAAAAGCAACTCAGTATCTAACATCCTATATGAAGCAATGGCCTAAGCATACTGCTCTTTCATTCTATAAATCCTTGTTTGTACTAACTGACAAATCATCGGCAGACAGTATTCCTGCAGAGATTTTGAAGACGACCGCAATGAACTGCAAAAAGAAAGAAGTAGACCTAGAGGATCTCGCTCCGCTTGTCTATATTCACAACCGTCTGTATGGCATCGAGGCCCAGCACAAATATCATCATGTTATTATTGATGAAGCGCAGGATTTTTCACCTTTTCAAATTGCATTATTAAAGCAGATGGCGCAAGGGAACTCATTTACCATCCTGGGAGACTTATCGCAAGCTATTCATGAGTATCAAGGTATTAAAAGCTGGGACGAATTCTTAGAGATTTTCAATCATGATCAAGTTAAATATTACGAATTAAGCAGGAGCTATCGTTCTACAATGGAAATCATTCGCTTTGCTAATGAAATTATTTCAAAAGCAGATATCCCTGTTAGCCTAGCTAATCCTGTATTTAGGAGCGGCGAAAAAGTAAAAATGGTCGAAGTAGATGACACGAACAGGATTAATTTGATTATCAAATCCACCGAACAGCTTCAACATAATAAAATGGATACAATTGCAATCATTGGTCGTACAGAAAAAGAATGTGCAATGTTACATGACGCACTGACAGAAGCAGGTGTGTCTGCTACCTTTATTCACTCAAAACAACGCAAATATGAAGGTGGCATCTCAGTCGTTCCAGTATACCTTGCGAAAGGACTTGAATTTGATGCTGTATTACTTATGGATGTAGACAATCAACATTACGAAGCTACAAATCAAGACGCAAAGCTGCTCTACGTTGGATGTACACGTGCTCTACACGAGCTATGGGTACTATATTCTGGGCGTAAATCTCCTCTGATTGAGGACATTGATCTACAGCTATACACGAATACGATTTAATTAAAACGATCCTCTAGTCGGACATGTTTATTAGACGTTCCTTCTCAAAAAGAGTCACAAATGTGTGGCTTTTTTTCATGTAAAATAGTTTTGCTTTTTGTGCAGACTGAGGAATGAGTTTATCTAGAGTGTTAGAAAATGCAGGATGTTTCGTTGTAATCTAGAAATTTTATAATGTGATTTATTATGATTCTTGAATTTTTTTAATTAATAGTGTGTAAGGAGGAGATTACTTTGAATCGAATTGCTCTGCTTATAAACGTACTAGATTCAACGTATGATAAGGAAAGTTGGTATGCTCCACTCAAAAATGCCATTGAAAGAGTCACTGCTGAACAGGCGACTTGGAGACCGAACGGTGAAGCTACTAAAACAATATGGGAGAATGTTAATCATCTTATTTATTACAAAGAGAGATTTGTTGCGAACATGGAAGGCCGTGAATGGACACTTAATCTCGATGGTGATCAAACCTTTTATCTCACAGATCAATCAAAGGAAGAACAAGAATGGAAGAAAGTGGTTGACCGTGTGGAAAAAGCTCACAATAGTTTAAGAGATTTATTAAGTAAAACTTCTATTGAAGAGCTCGATAAACATTCTATTGAAAGCAAACTACTGGATATTTTTCTTCATGATGCTTATCATACTGGGCAAATTATTCAGATTAGAAAAATGCAAGGGTTATGGCCGTCTCATCGTTGATTGAACGAAGAATTAAAATAGATCATTAGTACCTCAAAATTTCTACTATACTTAGTACAAAAAGGCATTGCTTCTGAGCAATGCCTTTTTCTCAAAATGATTATGAAATGTTTTCTTCCCATAAACCTAATGGGCAAGTACCCTAAATTGCAGCTTTAAATAAATCAAAGTGTAAGATCTAAATCCCATCTTTCTTCAATTAACATTGTATCTGTCCATTCATCATTAGGTTTTTCTTCAGTTAATGTAAATTGATACTTTTTATAGAGATGGCGAGCTGCTTCTAATGTGCTAATTGTCCATAAAAATACATGATCGTACTTCTGCTTAATACAAAATCCAAGAGCTGCCTCAATTAGACTTTTTCCGATACCCATCCCTTGATAGTTTTCATCTAGAATAAACCATCTAAGTTGTGCAATTTGATCACTGAATTTAGTAATTGCAATTGAACCTACGATTTCTCCGTTTACTTCAGCAACCCATAATTCTCCACCATCATTATTTAAGAGGAAATCTGTTAATCCCTTCATCACGTAATATTCAAAAAATTCGCCAAATTGATAAGTTGAGCTATATATTTTTCCATGTAGATAAGCAACGTATCCTACATCCCCAGGTGAAAAAGAACGAATACTGACTTTAGGTTTGAGTGCTTTACTATCTGTGAAAATTTCTTCAATTGTTTCCATAGAAGTAACTAGTTTAGAAAGGCTATGCTCAGTTAAGTTTTTGATCATCATATCTACGCCACTGTTTGCATTTTGCACTAAGTCATTATAAATAGTGGTACCATGCTCTGTTAAAAATAAACTATATTGACGTTTGTCTTTAGGGGATTGCTTTTTAATCATAATCTTTTCATCTTCAAATCGTTGAATAATACGGCTTAAATACCCACGGTCAATCCCTAAGTTTTCTTGAATTTCTGTTGCGGTACAACCGTTTCTATAATGAATTTCTGTAATGACCCGAGCTTCTGTTAAAGGAAAAGGTTTATGATAAATCTTTTGGTCAATCTTACCTAATACATTTGCGTAAAATCTGTTAAATTTACGAATTTTTTCTACAACATGAATAGTACCCATAAAAACCACCTTAATATTTTGAATTTTAAATTAATTACTTATAATATATTATATTTAGTTGACAAAATCAACTAAATTGAAATATTTTATTTCTATCTCACTATGTAAAAAACAAAATCGATTATAATCTTGAATCAGGAAGTTTATGGTATGTAATATGTTGACTACATTATTTGGGGTGGAGAGTACTGAATGAATATCAATGTTATTTTTAATGAGCTACATGTATTGAAGTCAGAAAGAATCGTATTAAATTAAATTGAAGTTGAGCATTTGGAGTCCTTATTTGCAATTTATGATAATGAAGCAGTTTTTAACTACTGTGGTATTATTCCGAAGCATAATAAGGAAACTGTAAAGAAAATGATTGGACATTTCGAGCGTGATTTCGGAAAAAAAACGAGAGTTAAGTGGGGAATATTTACGAACGATGCGTTAGTTGGAATTATTGAAGCTTTTGATTTTAATCAAAAAGTGAATATGGTGACAATAGGATATTATTTAGCTGAAGAATATTGGGGAAGCGGAATTGCAACAGAAGCGGTAAGTGTACTAATGGAATTTTTAATTAATGAAGGAAACGTAAATAGAATTCAGGCAGAAGTAATGCCACAAAATGAACTATCTAAAAAAGTTTTACTGAAAAATGGATTTCTAAAAGAAGGTACACTTAGACAAGCAGCAATGTGGTCAGGAAAAGGTGTAGTAGATTTAGAAATATATAGTATCTTAAAAGAGGAATATCTGAAATAAATAGAGTTAAATAGAAGAATTTATAATCAACATCCTAATCATAAACAAGATCTCAAGATGCAAATTGAGGTCTTTTTTTGTACTGTTTATTAAAACTCTACCGAAAAATCAAAAGCTTTATAAGGTAATTACATAAATTGGTAATGTTTTGAAAAAAATACTTTTACATAGATTCATAATTTGAAGGAGGATAAAATGCGGAAACAATTTTTAAAAGGTCCGTTGATTTATTTCATTATTTTCGTTTTGTTTTTTGTAGACAATGATCAAATCGTAAAGGTAAGTGCATTTTCAAATCAAGTGATTCAAATGGGCGCAGTTGGTGAAGACGTAATAGAACTTCAATCACGACTGAAATATAACGGCTATTATACAAGTAAAGTAGATGGTGTTTTTGGTTATAACACATACTGGGCTCTAAGAAACTTTCAAAATAACTTTGGACTACCAGTAGATGGGATTGCTGGTGCTAAGACAAAGGCAATGCTAGTGAAAGCAACAAAATATGAAAAAACTGGCACGAGTGCTGGTTCAAATGTACCAAGTGGGTATTCGCAAAATGATATTCAGTTAATGGCAAATGCAGTATACGGGGAGTCTCGAGGTGAGCCATATATTGGGCAAGTTGCAGTAGCAGCGGTCATATTAAACCGAGTTGGAAATTCAGCTTTCCCTAACACAGTATCGGGTGTGATTTTTGAACCAGGTGCATTCACTGCAGTAGCAGATGGTCAAATCTATTTAACTCCAAATGAAACTGCTAAGAAGGCTGTCTTAGATGCAGTAAATGGTTGGGACCCAAGTGATAATGCACTTTATTATTTTAATCCTAAAACTGCAACTAGTGCTTGGATTTGGAGTCGCCCACAAATTAAAACAATCGGAAATCATATTTTTTGTAGATAGGAGGTAGGTTCTATGTTGAAAGGAATATTAATTGGTGTGTTATCAATTGGTCTAATTGGTACAGCTTTTTGGGGTTATTCCGAACATAATGAAAAAAGAGCGGTTAAGATTCAGGCAGAAAATAACTATCAACGAGCATTTCATGAACTAACTTATGAAGTAGATTTACTTCATGATAAGATTGGTGACACTTTAGCAATGAAGTCAAAAACATCATTATCTCCTGCATTAGTAGAAGTTTGGGGTCTCACATCACAAGCGCATTCAAATGTGGGACAACTTCCTTTAAGATTATTACCTATTAATAAAACAGAAGAGTTTTTAAGTAATATTGGTGATTTTAGTTATCGGACTGCTGTTCGCGACCTTGACAAGGAGCCACTAAGTGAAAAAGAGTATGATACACTTCAAAGACTATACGAAAATTCTGCTGAAATTCAAGGTGAGTTAAGAAAAGTACAGCATTTGGTCTTTGAAGATAAATTAAGATGGATGGATGTAGAACTTGCATATGCAAAAGAACAAAACCCAAAAAATAATGTCATAATTGACGGATTTAAATCAGTAGAGAGTAGCGTTGCTTCTTACTCGGATGCAAATATGGACCCGGCGCTTACAAACTTCAAAGTGAATCGCAATAATCTTGCGAATGTAAAAGGTGAAAATATTACGAAAAGCCAAGCAAAAGAAATTGCGAAGAAGTTTCTTGAATTAAATGGTTCGGAGAAAATAAAAGTTAGTCATACCGGAGAAAAGCTAGAGGATCGTTATTATAGTTTAGAAATTACAGATCCAAAACAGAAAAATGAAATATATATGGATATTACGGAAAAAGGTGGCTACCCACTTTGGGTGATTAGTGATCGTGAAATAGGAAAGCAAAAAATTGATTTAAATAAAGCTTCTTTAAATGGATTGAAATTTTTAGAGAGAAATAAGTATCCAAATATGGAGCTTTTCCAAAGTTCACAGTATGACACAATCGGCGTCTTCACGTATGTTTCAAACATTAAGGGTGTTAGAATCTATCCGGAATTAGTTACAATGAAGATTGCCTTAGATGATGGAAGTATCGTTGGATTTTCAGCTAAGAACTATTTAGCAGCGTACACAAAAAGAAAAATTCCAGAACCTAAAATTTCTATTGAGGAAGCACGCAAAAGCGTTAATTCTAATATGAAAATAATGGAGGAAAGAAAAGCAATCATTTTAAACAAATTAAATCAAGAAATACTATGTTATGAATTTCTTGGCATAAGGGGTAATGACACCTACCAAGTCTTTATTAATGCAAACACAGCTGTAGAAGAACAAATTAAAAAACTGAATAATGTAGTAGAAAATTTTGATTAATACGATTGGAAACCTTAGGACACATAACTAAGGTTTTCTTTTTTTGCAAATAACCTAATGAAGTTTTATAAGAGATTCTGATTGATTAAGAATTAGAAAAGAATAAAATGAGAACTTCCTGCGAACATTAACTATATGTTTTATTTGGAAAAGAAAAAAATACTCAGGACGGAACTGTATATGACAGAAATAAATCCTAAAAATCGAAAATCAAAAAAAGTAAAGATTTTAAAGAATGCAATAGCAATGTGTGTTGGGGCAATTCTCGTAGCAGTAGCATTAGAAATTTTTTTAGTACCTAATGACGTTATTGATGGGGGTATTACAGGAATTTCTATTATGATTTCAAACCTAACAGGTTTACCATTAGGAATTTTTATATTTGTTTTAAATATTCCTTTTTTCTATTTAGGTTATAAGCAAATAGGAAAAACTTTTGCGTTTTCAACTATTTTCGGAATCATTGTACTATCGTATTTTACGTCAAGATTTCATCCTGTACCTCCGTTTACAGACGACATCCTCCTTGCAACAATTTTTGGAGGAATTATTCTTGGCATTGGAGTTGGACTTGCGATTCGATATGGTGGAGCGTTAGATGGAATTGAAATATTGGCTATCATCATCAATCAAAAGATTCCTTTTTCAGTCGGTCAAATTATATTGATCTTCAACCTATTTATATTAGGAACAGCAGGTTATGTTTTTACATGGGATCGAGCAATGTATTCAATTTTAGCCTATGTTATTGCATTTAAAACGATTGATATTGTTGTAGATGGATTAGAACAATCAAAATCTGTTTGGATTATTAGCGACAAAAGTATTGAGATAGGTGAAGCAATATTATCAAGATTGGGTCGTGGTGTTACATATATTAATGGTGAAGGGGCTTTTTCTAGGGATGATACAAAAGTAATCTTTTGCGTTGTCACTCGACTAGAAGAAGCAGAAATCAAGGATCTAGTTGATGATATTGATCCAACTGCATTTTTAGCAATTGCAGATATTGCTGAAGTACGAGGCGGTCGATTTAAAAGTAAAGCAGCACATTAAAAAATAATTTGGATGGATTGGAGTTTATCAATTTAAAGTAACTGAATCAAAGACCATTTCGCTAATCGTGGAATGGTTCTTTTAATGTCCTTAAAAGATCTAGCAACATTAGTAAAACCTATATTCAAGATTAATTGATTAATTACTATGCAATATGGAAATTTAAAATTATCAACAATTTTGTGAAGGATGTCACAAATTAGACAATGAACTGACAAAAAGTAGACATATAATATGGAGGCAATACGAAATATCAGAAGTAAACTATACATAAGAACATAAATGGTTAAAGGATTCTAATTGAAGAAAATTTTCTCTAACGTTGTTCTAATTATTTTAGTTAAACTTATGATACTTTGTGAAAAAGTTTCATAATAAAGGAGGATGTATTGTGAGCGTGTTAGAACTTGCACGATTGCAGTTTGGTTCAACTACAGTTTTTCACTTTTTATTTGTACCACTTTCAATCGGTTTAGCATTTATGGTTGCATGTCTAGAGACATTGTACGTTTATCGTAAAAATGAAACTTATAAAAAATTAACAAAATTTTTTGGGCACTTATTTTTAATTAACTTTGCTGTAGGTGTAGTTACAGGTATTATTCAAGAATTCCAGTTTGGCATGAATTGGTCGGAGTATTCACGTTTTGTAGGTGACGTTTTTGGTGCACCTTTAGCAATTGAAGCACTATTAGCATTTTTTATGGAATCGACATTTCTAGGGATTTGGATATTTGGATGGGATCGACTTCATAAGAAAGTACATTTAATGTGCATTTGGTTAGTATTTTTTGGTACGTTGATGTCTGCGTTTTGGATATTGGCGGCAAACTCATTTATGCAAGAACCTGTCGGCTTTACGATCAATAACGGTCGTGCAGAAATGAATGATTTCTTTGCACTTATTACAAATCCTCAGCTTATAGTTGAGTTCCCACATACAATTGCTGGTGCCTTAGCAACTGGTTCATTATTTGTTGCAGGTGTTAGTGCATATAAAATTTTAAAAAAGCAAGAAACTGAATTATTTAAAAAGGCATTTAACCTTGGAATGATCGTCGCTTTAGTTGCTGGTATTGGAGTAGCGTTTAGTGGTCACTCACAAGCTAAGCATTTAATGGAGTCACAACCAATGAAAATGGCCGCAAGTGAAGGTCTATGGGAAGATAGTGGAGACCCAGCAAGTTGGATGATTTTTGGCTTAATAGATTCGAAAAATAAAGAAAATAAGTTTGAAGTAGAAGTTCCTTATTTATTAAGTTATCTTGCCTATGAAAAGTTTGAAGGTAAAGTACCAGGGATGAATTCATTACAGGCAGAATATGAGAAATTATACGGTCCAGGTAACTATATTCCACCAGTTAATACGACATTCTGGAGCTTTAGAATTATGGCTGGAGCAGGAATGGTAATGATTTTGATGTCATGCCTAGGCTTACTGTATAGCTATCGTAAGAAATTAGAGTCAAAGAATTACTTCCTAAAGGCAACGATATTTTTAATCTCTTTACCGTTTATTGCAAACTCTGCAGGTTGGATTATGACGGAAGTAGGACGACAACCATGGACGGTGTTTGGATTAATGACAACTTCTGCTTCTGTTTCACCTAATGTTACAAAAGGATCATTAATCTTTTCCTTAATAACGTTTACAACAATGTATGCAATTTTAGCAGCGGTTTTAATTTACCTCTTTGTTAAGGAAATAAAGAAAGGAACGGATCACGGTGTAAAAGATAGTGAATCGAACGTTGATCCATTTGCAAGGGAGGCTTCAATCCTATGATTGAACTAAATGAATTATGGTTTTTACTTGTAGCAGTATTATTTATAGGCTTCTTTTTCTTAGAGGGTTTCGATTTTGGAGTAGGTATATCTACAAAGTTACTTGCTAAAAATGATACAGAGAGAAGAATTTTGATTAATACAATCGGTCCGTTTTGGGATGCGAATGAGGTATGGTTATTAACTGCAGGAGGCGCGATTTTTGCAGCCTTTCCTCACTGGTATGCGACGATGTTTAGTGGGTACTATATTCCATTTGTATTCGTATTGATGGCTTTAATTGGTCGTGGAGTCGCATTTGAATTTAGAGGTAAAGTTGATAGTCCTAAGTGGGCAAAAACTTGGGATTGGGTCATTTTTATAGGAAGTTTATTACCACCATTTTTATTTGGCGTGTTGTTTACAAGTATACTACGTGGAATGCCAATTGATAAAAATATGAATATTACTGCTAGCTTTTCAGACTATGTAAATACTTATTCAGTAGTTGGCGGAGTAACAGTTACCCTTTTATGTTTACTTCATGGTGTGTTGTTCTTAACGTTAAAAACAGTAGGAGATTTAAGGTCTCGTGCACGAGCATTTGCTAGTAAATTAATATTACCTGTTCTTATTTCATTAATCATATTTACTGTTTTATCATATTTCGAGACTGATTTGTTTACAGTTAGAGCTCATATTACAGTACCACTAATTTTATGTATCGTTGTAGCATATCTATTTGCGTCATTCTTTATCTCTAAACAGAGAGATGGCTGGTCATTTGCAATGACAGGTTTAGGTATTGCATTAACAATCAGTACTTTATTTACTGCATTGTTTCCAAGAGTGATGGTGAGCTCAATAAAAAATGCATATGATTTAACTGTTTATAATGCATCTTCGGGTCCGTATTCATTAAAAGTTATGACAATCGTTTCGTGTACATTATTACCATTTGTACTCGGATACCAGATTTGGAGTTACTATGTGTTTAGAAAACGTGTAGACGAGAAGGATTTGACATATTAATGGGAAAAAATCTGCTTAAGTATAATGGAATGTCGAAATTACTCATTCTATTAGTCGCGTTAACTGTTGTACAAGGGACGGCCATAATCGTTCAAGCATATATGCTTTCAAAAGCAATTGTTAGTTTATTTAATGGGAAAAGTAGTAGCGAAATATTTTACGCTACTATTTTCTTCATAATCGCTTTTGTATGTCGTTATATCATTAATTCAATAAAACAAAACTATTCTGAACGTTTTGCTGATCTTGCTGTCAGTGAATTAAAAATGAAAGTTCTTGATAAGCTTTTTAAGCTCGGCCCTAGATTTACTAAAAAAAATGGGACTGGAAATATCGTTACATTAATAATGGAAGGGTCAGTACAATTAAAACAATATTTAGAGATTGTTCCTGCTAAAATGATTAACCTAGCAATTATTACTCCACTGGTTGTATTATATATTTTCTTTGTTGATAAGCTTTCCGCCATTATTTTAATCGTTACTTTTCCAATTTTAATTGTATTTATGATCTTATTAGGGTTAGCCGCCAAGAAGAAAGCTGATAAACAATGGAAGGTTTATCGACTTTTATCAAACCATTTTACTGACTCATTAAGAGGTCTAGAGACTTTAAAATATTTAGGGATTAGTCGTAATCATATTCATCAAATTGATCAAGTGAGTGAGCATTATCGTAAAGCAACTATGAGCACTTTAAAGGTTGCATTTTTATCGTCATTTGCACTCGACCTTTTTACGATGCTTTCAATTGCTACAGTTGCAGTATTTTTAGGGTTGCGATTAATTGAAGGTGAAATTCTTTTTAGTCCAGCACTAACAATTTTAATTCTTGCACCTGAATATTTTTTACCTGTACGTGAAGTAGGAACGGATTATCATGCAACTCTGAATGGTCAAGAAGCAGGTAAAGCGATGCAAGCTGTTTTAGAAGAACATGAATTTAAAGATTCAATAGATACAACGATTGAAGATTGGAAAAGTGATAGTTTTCTTAAATTAAATGATATTACGTTAGAAATTGATCAAGATACTCCAGTCGTGTTAAAAGATATAAACGTGAGTTTTAATGGCTTTCAGAAAATAGGAATTGTAGGTGAAAGCGGTTCAGGTAAATCGACGCTTATTGATTTGATTGGTGGATTTTTAGAACCTACAAAAGGCGTGATGAAAATTTCAGGTAAAGAATTTTCTCATCTGCAATTAAAAGATTGGCAAAAACAATTACTCTATATTCCGCAACACCCCTATATCTTTTCTAAAACTTTAAGTGAAAATATTCGTTTTTATCAACCTAATGCGTCAATGGAAGAAGTTGAAAAAGCATGTGAAGAGGCTGGCTTATCATCATTGTTAAACGAATTACCTAACGGTTTAGAAGAGAAAATTGGAGAAGGTGGAAGGAGTTTAAGCGGTGGTCAAAACCAACGTATTGCGCTAGCGAGGGCATTTCTAGAAAAGAGGAAAATCCTACTTTTAGATGAACCCACAAGTCATCTTGATATTGAAACAGAGTTTGAGTTAAAAAAAACAATGCTTACTTTGTTTGAAAATAAATTAGTCTTCTTAGCAACACATCGACTTCATTGGATGAAGGATATGGATCTGATACTAGTTATGAAAGAAGGTATTTTAGTAGAAGTTGGTACACATAAAGAATTAATGACTAAAAATGGGTACTACTATCACTTAATTACTAGTTAGAAGGGAAAATGAATGTTTAATAAAAATGATTGGGTATTACCATATATAAAAGAAAATCGACGCTTATTTTTGGTGGTAATCGTCATCAGCGCAGTAACTGTTTTTTCGGCTGCTGCCCTTATGTTTATGTCAGGCTTTTTAATTTCAAAAGCGGCAACGAAACCAGAAAATATTCTAATGATATATGTTCCAATTGTTGCAGTCCGAACATTTGGTATTTTAAGGTCAGTATCAAAATATATTGAAAGATTAATTGGGCATCATACAATTTTAAAAATTTTATCTCGAATGAGAACAAGATTATTTAGTGTTCTTGAACCTTCTGCACTTAAGATTAAATCAAAGTTTAAAACTGGGGATATTTTAGGGATATTATCTGATGATATAGAATATTTACAGGACATCTATTTAAAGACAATATTTCCAGGTATGGCTGCACTGTTTATATATGCAATTTCTATTATTGCGCTAGGATTTTTCTCCATTCCATTTGCAATATTAATAGCTTTCGTGTCATTTGTATTAATCGGGATTCTTCCATTTATTTCGTTATTAGTGGAAAAAGCTAGATCACAAAAGATTAAAAGTGAGAAGAACACGCTATACAAAAGTCTTACCGATGCTGTAATGGGGATTAGTGATTGGATGTTTAGTGGTCTTCAATCTAAATACATTCGAGAATTTGAACATGGTGATGAAGTATTAAGAAAGCTTCAATTACAAGAAAAAGCTTTTAGAAGAAAACGAGATTTATTAGCTCAAATGATAGTAGGGATCCTTGTTTTACTAATGTTATATTGGGTCGGAAATGAGAGTCATGTTGGGGATATGCCAAGAACTTTAATCGCTGCATTCGTTTTAGTTCTTTTTCCTCTAACTGAGGCACTTATTCCATTATCTAATTCAGTTGCAAGTATGACTATATACAATGACTCAATTAATCGTTTAGAGAGTATTGAGGAAAATCAAATAGAATCTACTTCACTAGCGTTTACCGGGGAAATGAGTGAACAAGTAAATATAATGTTTGAGGATGTTAGCTTTGAATATCTTGAGGGAGAAAGTATCTTACATCAGATCTCATTTAAATTGGAACCAAATACAAAAACAGCATTATTAGGCCCGAGTGGCTCAGGAAAATCAACCATTTTAAAACTAATTGAAGGTGTAGAAGTACCAAATGAGGGAAGCGTTACACTTAATGAAATAAAGAGTGATTTATATGGAGAAAACATAGCCAAGATTGTGTCAGTACTTAATCAAAACCCGTATTTATTTGATACAACAGTATTGAACAATATACGGTTAGGGAATCCAAAAGCTAGTAATGAAGAAGTAAAAAGAGTGGCTAAAATGGTAGAGCTTCATGATTATATAGAATCCCTTCCACATGGATATGATACGCCAATGCACGAAACTGGTATGAGGTTTTCAGGAGGTGAACGACAACGAATCGCCTTAGCAAGAATCTTACTTCAAAATACGCCAGTTGTCATATTGGATGAACCAACTGTTGGCTTAGATTCAATTACAGAAAGAAAATTACTCAATACTATTTTTCATGTGTTAGAAGGTAAGACAGTTCTTTGGATCACCCATCATTTAATCGGTGCTGAAATGGCAGATAATATTTTGTTCTTAGACAAAGGCAAAATAATGATGAATGGAACACATAATGAGCTTTATTTGAATGAAGATAGATATCGTAAGTTATTTGATCTTGATCGTCCATATAGTGGGAATGACTGAAGTCAGTAATAGTTAACTGATTTGCAGACTTAAATTGTGCTAATACGCCAAGGTGGTTCTTCGCCTGCTATAAGTATAGGGCATCTAGATTGGAAATCTGTTAAACAATTAGACGAAAAAAACAAAAAAGATGATCCTTCCTACATTAAGGATCATCTTTTTCATTGTGACGAGTGACCTAAAGTGAGATACGTGCGAGGAGGATCGGTTGTTTATCCGCAAAAAGGGAGCGGATTATTTATCATACTTTACATATAAAAAAGACCAAATTTTTATATTTTGGTCTCGGTTATTCAGGAGGAATAAAAGTCATGTCAGCTGCATCCTGAATTTCATCATCAATAACCTTTGCGGATCCTAATATCTCAAGAATACTACCAAACAATTGTATATTATCTGCAAGAAGCAAATTCTTGTGTATATTGATGATTCTATTTGGGTCAGTCTCGAATAATTCTTTAGTGACTCCAATCGCACTTGCAAACTGTCCAATTGTACCAATTAAAAGTCCAGACAAAATTTCATTTTTACCTTCAAATTCAGCTTGAGAATTTGGAGCTTCATCTAGAGCAAATAGCTGTTCTGTGCTCGTCGTTTCTAAAACTTGTGCAATAACTCTAAGCCATTCTGCAGCTACAATTTGCTTTTCGAGTTTTGATCGGAGTTTGTCATTTTCATCGTTTCTTTGATTTGTGTTAGCTTGTTTGAGCCCTTTTCTTAGTAAACCGATTTTAATCACCCCGGTATTATTTCATACAGTTATATTCATTATTAGTATTCTAGGTAAGCTACATTTGCGACGTGTAATTGATAAAAGTATGTTAAATTTAAGTATCGATTTTGAATAACTAAAAAGTGGTCTATAAAAAAATCCTTTATTAAGATAGAATAGATAAGGTTTGATTCATAAAAATTCGGGTAAGATTAACATGAAAGTATAAGCCGATTTAATTCATTCGTTAAGATTTGGAAGGTAAATTGAGTTCATTGCAATACTATAGTGTGAAATTGAAACAATGGTAAGTATATATTGTAATAGGATAAGGAGAAATAAATGAACAATTATAAATTAGTCATTCAATATGATGGTGGAAGATATAAAGGATGGCAAAGACTAGGTAGTGGTGAGAGTTCCATTCAAGGAAAAATAGAAAATGTATTATCAGAAATGATTGGAAGACCGATTGAAATAATCGGTTGCAGTAGAACAGATGCAGGCGTACATGCATTTGCTCAGATTGCTAATTTTAAAATAGGTGAAAACATTCCTGTGTTAGAAATGAAACAGTACTTAAATCGTTACTTACCCCAAGATATAAGTGTAATTGATGTATCAATTGAGGGAGAACGATTCCATGCACGATATAATTCAAAAGCCAAAACCTATTTATATAAGATTTGGAACGAGGATTATTCAAACCCATTTATGCGAAGATACAGTATGCATGTTGAAGAATCTTTGGATATGAGCAAAATGGAGATAGCGGCGAAGCATTTTTTAGGTGAACATGATTTTACTGCTTTTTCGAATGCTAAATCTAAGAAAAAGTCCATGATACGTAACATTTATTCAATTGAAATTGAAAAAGTAGATGGATTTCTACAAATTAGAGTTAGTGGAGATGGATTTCTATACAATATGGTCAGAAAGATTGTTGGTACACTGATTGAAGTTGGTCTTGGGAAAAGGGATGCGAAAGAAATTAGTGGAATGATTCATTCAAAAGATCGTGGTCAAGTAAGCAGTTTAGCGGATCCTGGTGGTTTATACTTAGAAAGCATTGAGTTTTAATATTAAATATAAAAGGATATGGGACTTTTCTATAAGAAAGGTCCCATATCCTTTTTATGTATGTTTTTACATTTCTTCGCCGTTATCGTGGTTAAACATCCAATGGATGCCAAATTTGTCTGTTAGACTACCGTAGCATTTGCTCCAAAATGTTTCTTGAAGCTCCATACCAACTTGTCCACCTTCTTTTAATTTACTATAGACAGCTTGAATTTCCTCGACATTATTACTTTGGAAAGAAAGGTTGATATTGTTTCCTTCAACAAAAGGTCTACCAGGGAACGTATCAGAGAACATAACTCTGCTACCATTAAGATCCAGTCTAGCGTGCATTACTAAATTTTTAGACTCTTCTGGAAGAGGATAGTCTGGATTTTGTGGAGCTTCTCCAAATGTCATAATTTGTGGAATTTCAGTTTCAAAAACTTCAGCATAAAATTCTACAGCATCACGTGTATTTCCATTAAAATTAAGATAAACTTCGATTGGCATGTCAATCTCTCCTTAGTAATTAGAATGTAAATCATTTTCAACAAACTCAACTTTATTTTATCAAAAAATAGAACTAAATCATTTGTAGAAATTTTTTGACAATTTATTACTCAAACAATACATCTAATTGAGGTAGTAAAATGAAACGAAAAGACATACTTCAATATTTGAAACTGAAATGTTATTTCATAAATGATTATGATTTTAGGGAATTTTGGTTCATAATAGTAGATAACTTGGAATGAAGAGAAAGGTGTTCAATAAATGAGGCATTTAACCATTTTATCAAAAATTGAAAATCACATGGATCGGTTTACGCAGGCAGAAAAAAAGATTGCTATATATATTATGGATCATGCTGAGATGGTTCCAAATTTGACAACAAAAGATATTTCTAACAATACGGGTTCAAGTGAAGCGAGCGTAGTTAGATTTTGTAAAACAATCGGAATTGGAAGCTTTAAAGCTTTTAAACTAGCTCTAGTACGTGATTTAACAGTAGCTGAAATGAATATTAACGATTTTTCTGTTATGGAAAAAAAAGATTCTCCATATGATTTATTTAATAAGGTTACATACGTAAATAAAGCGGCTATCGAGACTACAGTTTCAACTCTTGATAAGAGAGAACTAGAAAAAGCATCAGACATCATCGTAAAAGCAAAGAAAGTCTTATTTTATGGTGTAGGAGGCTCCGCAGTTTCTGCGATGGACGGTGCATATAAATTTACTAAATTAGGATACTTTTCGGTGATGAATCTAGACTTTCATATGATGCTATCATTGGTTGGACATCTCGATGAAGGAGATGTATTTATTGCCATTTCTAACTCTGGTCAAACGAAAGATGTACTAGAACTATCACGCTTCGCAAAGAAAAAAGGAGCTACGATTCTAGCCATTACAAAGTTGGGGAAATCTCCATTATTTAAAGAAGCAGATATTAAGCTGTGCACACCGGATATGGAGCAAGCCAATAGAATTGGAAGCATTGCTTCTAGAACGGCACAATTAAACATTATAGATTCTTTATATATCATTAGTTTTAATCAAATTGGAAATAAGGTTTCCAGTAAACTTCATGAATCTAGTGAAGAAGCAAACACATTGAGACGATAGTATACAAAAAGACGACCTCTAACGATAAAAAGTTAGAGGTTATTTTCAATAGAAATCGAATAATGAAAATAATAAATAAAGAAATATGAGAAGGAGAAGGAGCAATCCAAATGAAAACAATTGGTTTAATCGGAGGAATGAGCTGGGAATCATCCTTGCTTTATTATCAAATCATTAATCAAACTGTAAAAGAAAAGCTAGGTGGGCATCATTCTGCAAAGAGTTTGCTGTACTCAGTTGACTTTGAAGAAATTAAGACTCTTCAACATGAAGGAAAGTGGGCGGAAGCTACAGAAATTATGATAGATATTGCCCGCAAACTCGAAATAAGCGGAGCGGATTGTATTGTCATTTGTACGAATACTATGCACAAAATGGCTGAAGAAATAGAAGATGCAATTTCTATTCCTTTACTACATATCGCGGATGCCACAGCAAAACTAATTGTAAATGATGGAAGAAAAAAAGTTGCTTTGTTAGGTACTGCTTTTACAATGGAGCAGGATTTCTATAAAGGTAGACTGATTGAACAATTTGGACTTGATGTATTCGTTCCTACACCAGAAGATTGTAAAATCATACATGACATTATTTATGAGGAACTTTGTTTAGGGTTAATTAAAGAAAATTCAAAGCAAGCCTATTTAGAAATTATTGATAAGTTGATCGATCAAGGTGCAGAAGCAGTAATTCTTGGGTGTACTGAAATTACACTACTAATTTCTCAAGAGAATTGTCGTGTCCCTGTGTATGATACAACGAAAATTCATGCAGAAAATGCAGTGGAGTTTTCATTACGTAATGAACGGTAATATTGATAGCTAGGAAAGATATATAAAAGGTAGTTAAAAATTTCTACGAAAAAATTAGTACCTACTACTAGGATATGGTGTTATAATGAGTGTAACAAAAAAATCAGTGAGGTGACTAAGCTATGTTAACATCAAAAGCTAGAATTACTGCAATAGGTTCGTATGTCCCAGAAAAGAAACTAACGAACTATGATTTGGAAAAAATAGTAGAAACAAATGATGAATGGATTGTAAAACGAACTGGAATAAAAGAACGTAGAATTGCTGATCGAGATGAATTTACTAGTGATATAAGCTATAAGGCAGTAATAAATTTAATGGAACGATATGAGCAAACAGTGGAAGATGTTGATATGATTATTGTTTGTACATTAACGGCCGATTTTAATACACCAAGCGTAGCATCATTAATCCAAGCAAAACTAGGTATTAAGAATGCTGGCGCAATTGACTTAAATGCCGCATGTGCAGGGTTTACTTATGGATTGTATATTGCAAATGGGTTAGTAACCTCAGGATTAAATAAGAAGATTCTTGTGGTTGGTGCAGAGACTTTATCTAAAATTACCGATTATGAAGATCGAACTACATGTATATTATTTGGAGATGGTGCAGGAGCAGTTCTAGTAGAATACGATGAAGAAAATCCGAGTTTTCTTTCTTCACATATAGGTTCTGAAGGAGATAAAGGTAAACACTTGTATTGCACAAACCTAGCGAATCAAATGTTTGAAGAAGAGTTAATCAATAGTCATAAAATCGTACAAAATGGTCGCGAAGTGTATAAATGGGCGGTTACTTCAGTACCAAAAGGTATGACGAAAGTGGTTGAGAATGCTGCTATTTCGCTTAATGAAGTAGATTGGTTTGTCCCACATAGTGCGAATTTAAGAATGATCGAATCAATATGTGAAAGAAGTGATTTTCCAATTGAACGTACCTTGTATAGCCTAGTGGACTACGGAAATACATCATCAGCTACGATTCCATTATCACTAGATCAAGGGGTTGTTGAAGGAAAACTTAAAAATGGAGATAAAGTATTATTATATGGTTTTGGTGGTGGGTTGGCTCAAGCAGGGTTACTTATTAATTGGTCACTATAAAAAATATGAATCATTATAAAGAACTGTATGATGACAGTTCTTTTTTTTATGAATAGAAACTCACCGCATGCCATACTAAAAAATGAGTATCCTAGATTAAGAAGATTAGGTATATTAAACAAAGAAATGAAATAAAATTTCATAATATGTTTGATTAGTATTGACATTTAATTTCAAAGTAATAGAATAAAAGTGTGAAATGAAATTTCATTTTTTTGAAAGAAAGGTGATTTGATGTTAGAGAATTTATCAACAGAGGCAAGGAATAATAAGACATCTAATTTAGATGAAATGACAACAAAACAGATTCTTACAGCAATGAACGAGGAAGATCATAGTGTACCAACTGCTGTAGGAAATGAAATAGAAAATATTGAAAGACTTGTTTTAAAAGTAATTGAATCCTTTAAAAAAGGAGGAAGATTAATTTATATTGGAGCAGGAACAAGTGGCCGATTAGGTATATTAGATGCTGTTGAATGTCCGCCAACATTTGGTACAGAAACAGAAATGGTTCAAGGATTAATTGCAGGTGGTTTGAAAGCGTTCACAGTTGCTGTAGAAGGTGCAGAGGATCGCGAAGATTTTGCAGTAAACGATCTGAAAGAGATTTCCTTAGATGATAAAGATATCGTTATTGGAATTGCAGCAAGTGGTAGAACACCATATGTAATTGGTGGTTTACAGTATGCAAAAGAAGTTGGAGCAAGTACAGGTAGTGTAGCTTGTAATAAAAATTCAGAAATTAGTAAATTTGCAGAAGTTAGCATTGAAGTAGTGCCTGGTCCCGAAATATTAACAGGATCAACTCGATTAAAAGCGGGAACATCACAAAAATTAGTGTTAAATATGATTTCTACTGCTTCTATGATTGGAATTGGTAAAGTATATAAAAACCTAATGGTTGATATGCAATCCACAAATATTAAACTAATTGAACGTTCAAAACGAATTATTATGGAAGCTACAGATGTCGATTATGAAACTGCATCTAAATACTATGAACAAGCAAATAAAAATGTGAAAGCTGCAATCGTTATGATTTTAGTTCAATGTAATTATGACGATGCTTTAGAGAAATTAAAAGAAGCAGATGGCTTTGTACGAAAAACTTTAACGGTTTAGAAAATAAATAAATAAATAAATAAATAAATAAATAAATAAATAAAGAAACTGGAGGGGTAGTTATGAACAAAGAACAACGTTTAGCTAAAGAAATAGCTGAGCAGATTGGTGGTAAAGATAATATTAAAAGTGTTGCTCATTGTATGACTCGATTACGATTAACATTGAAGGACGATCAAAAAGTAAATATCCCATTACTTAAGAAGATTAATGGCGTAATGGGTGTGATTGAGGATGATACTTTACAAATTGTAGTCGGTCCAGGAACTGTAAATAAAGTTGCGGATGAAATGAGTAAAGAAACAGGTTTGAAGATTGGTGAAGTAGCAGAGGACAATAAGTTTGATGGGATTGCTGATCAAAAAAAATCAGAAATAAAAAGTAAAAATAATACACCAATTAAAAATATATTACGTAAAATTGGAAGCATTTTCATTCCATTAATTCCAGGTTTAATTGCTTCTGGAATCATCAATGGAATTGCAAACTTTGCTAAAAATGCTGGAGTTGATCCAACTCAAACTTGGATGCAGATCCTTTTATTGATTGGTAGTGGTATCTTTGCATATTTAGGTATTTTAGTCGGTCTAAATACTGCAAAGGAATTTGGTGGTACACCAGTACTTGGTGCAATCGCTGGTATTTTAATTATTAATCCAGGTCTAGCTGAAATTAAAATATTCGGTGAAGCATTAATTCCTGGTCGAGGCGGTTTGTTTGCAGTCATGTTTGCAGCATGGCTAATGACGGTTATTGAAAAGCGTGTTCGTAAAATTGTGCCAAATGCAATTGATATTATTGTAACACCTTTAATGACTATATTAATTGTTGGATTATTAACTTTATATGCAATTCAACCAGTAGCGGGTATTTTATCAGACGGAATTACAAGTGGCATTAACAGTATTTTAGATATTGGTGGACCGATAGCAGGAGCTGTGTTGGCAGGAACTTTCTTACCATTAGTAATGGTTGGTCTACATCATGGTTTAACACCGATTCATATGGAATTTATTAATACAATGGGAGTAACACCGATTCTTCCAATTTTAGCGATGGCTGGTGCTGGTCAAGTAGGTGCAGCAATAGCAATTTTTGTAAAAACAAAAAATAAAAATTTAAAAAATGTGATAAAAGGTGCGTTGCCAGTTGGATTTTTAGGGATAGGCGAGCCGCTATTATACGGGGTAACATTACCATTAGGTAGACCATTCTTAACTGCTTGTCTTGGTGCAGCAGTTGGTGGAGCATTTCAGGCTGTAATGAAAACAGCTTCAGTTGGTATTGGTGTATCAGGATTATCATTACTTCCATTAATTGCAGATAATAAATATATCTTATACTTTATTGGAATTGTGATAGCATACACTTTTGGTTTCATTTTCACATACTTGTTCGGCTTCAAAGAAGAAATGGCAGATAACTTGTAACACAAAAAGGAGGTTTTTTGAAACCTCCTTTTTTTGATAGAAAGGAAGAGAACTTATGCTAGGAATTTCAATCTATTTATCAAAAGAACATATCGAAAAGAATCTTCAATTGATCCAGTCAGCAAAAGCAAGTGGATTTCAATCAATTTTTACTTCACTTCATATACCAGAAGACGATCCTTCAACTTATAAAGAACTTTTACAACTACTTGGTCAGCAGGCTATGGATCATCAAATGGAACTAATTGCAGATATTTCGCCTAAATCCTTATCGTACTTAGGTTTAAACTACTCCTCTGTAACTGAACTTGTCAATTGGGGCGTTTCTGGTTTAAGAGTTGATTACGGTTTATCAGAAAAACAAATTGCGGAACTTTCAAAAAAGATGAAAATAGCATTAAATGCTAGTACAATTACCGAGGAATTTTTAGAGACTTTACTTCATTATGATTTATGTACTGAAAATGTAGAAGCTTGGCATAATTTTTATCCTAGACCAGAAACAGGGTTGTCAAAACATTATCTAATAGAAAAAAATCGGTGGTTAAAAAAATGTGGTTTAACAACCATGGCCTTTATTCCGGGTGATGGTGAAAAAAGAGGTCCTCTTTTTAATGGCTTACCAACATTGGAGAAGCATCGTGAAGCGATTCCACTACATGCCTATTTGGAATTAATTAAATCCTGCTATGTCGATAAAGTACTCGTTGGAGATATAAGTTTAACGAAAAAAACGGTGGAAATTCTAGCTATGGCAAAAGATTATATTCCATTACGTTATAAAACTGATTTATTAGATCGTACACTTCTAAACAGTATAGAGGAAATTCACACGAACCGAGAAGACCCAGCTAGAGATGTAATTCGGTCTATGGAATCTAGATTATACGGTAGATTTGGTCATGTAAAATTATCGCCTAACAATACAACTGACCGTGTACGAGGATCAATTACAATCGACAATGAACTTTATGGTAGATATGCTGGTGAAATGCAAATTACACTTACCAATTTACCGAGTGATCCAAAAGTTAATGTTGTGGGTAAAGTCATAGACGAAGATCTTCAATTATTATCTTATATTGGAGCTGGTAGTAATTTAAAATTAATACCAGTAGAAGACAAGCGATTACAATCTGTTTAAAAGTAAATTCTTTCCTCTTTGATAGTTTCTAAAAAACCTTTATGATTTAAAGAGAGATTATAAGAAATTGGATGGTAGGAAATAAATGAAAGAAAAGTATTATGATGAATTATTAAATATTAAAACTGAAGGCGAGCAAGTTGGGTTTAATGAATCTTTGCATTATCATCGATATGAACCTACGCCTTATGCTGCGCTAGAAATTTTATTCAAACAGTATGAACTAAAAAGCACTGATCGTATTGTTGATTTCGGTTGTGGTAAGGGACGATTAAACTTTTATATTCATTACTTATTTAATGCATCAGTTATTGGGATCGAAATGAATGAGACATTTTATTTGGAAGCAATTCAAAACAAGAAACTTTATGTAAAGAAAGATGATGAGAAAATTCAGTTCTATCATTGCTTTGCAGAAAATTATGAAATACAACCTTTAGACAATCATTTTTACTTTTTTAATCCTTTTTCCATACAAATTTTTATGAAAATTATTAAAAATATTTTGGTATCAGTAGAGACAGCAAGAAGGGAAATTGAAATAGTGTTATATTACGTCTCAGATGAATATATTTACTTTTTAGAATACCAGACTGCATTCGAGTTGAAGAAAGAAATGATTATTCCTGGATTATATGAACGCAATCAAAATGAACGGTTTTTGATTTATCATTTAGTATATTAGTTGTTTGAATGCAAGGAATTCGTAATCAAATTGGAGAATCGTATATGTAGGAAAGATTTAGTTTCCCCAAGATGAAAGGGAGAGTTACTATGACTGAAAAGAATGCATTTTTAGAAGCTTTTAAACGTACAAAATACCAATTAGTTGGACATGGACCGAGAGATTTTCAGGTGTTAAAAGATGCGCTAATTAGTTATGACGAAGATTACGAAAGCGATGTATATGGAAATGGTAAAGTAATTGAAAATTTTCAGGAAAAGATGGCTACCTATTTAGGTAAAGATAAAGCGGTATTTTTTCCGAGCGGTACGATGGCTCAGCAAATAGCATTAAGAATATGGTGTGATCGAAATGGTATACATAAAGTTGCGTATCATCCACTGAGTCACTTGGAGATACATGAGGAAGATGGGTTAAAAGAATTGCATCGCATTGAGCCGATATTATTAGCGGATAAAAATAGGCTAATTGAGTTAGAGGATGTTTTATCATTAGAAGAAGAGATTTCATGTTTACTAATTGAATTACCTCAACGTGAGATTGGTGGGCAATTGCCAGATTTTGAAGTATTAGAATCAATCTCTACATATTGTCGTGAGAAAGGAATTAAGCTGCAATTGGATGGGGCAAGACTATTTGAAATTCTGCCATACTATCAAAAGACAGCAGCTGAAGTTTGTCAGTTGTTTGATAGCGTTTATGTGTCATTTTATAAGGGGATTGGTGGACTAGCTGGGGCTATACTTGCCGGAGATCAGGACTTTATTGAAGAGTCTAAGATTTGGAAAAGACGCCATGGTGGCGATTTAATCAGTTTGTATCCATATATCATTACTGCTGATTATTATTTCGACAAGCGCGTTCATAAAATGGCTACTTACTATGAAAGTGCAATTGAGCTTGCTAGCTTATTTAATGAATGTAAAGCTACGACAACTGTGCCTTTAATCCCTGTGTCTAATATGTTCCATGTGCATTTTGATGCACCAATCGAAAATGTGAAATCAGTATTAATTGACGTTTATGAGGAAACGAATATTGGAATAACAGGTAATCTAAGACCGATTGACGAAAATAGCTGTTATTGTGAGATCAGTCTTGGAGATCAATTTGGTAAGGTATCTAAAGAAACAATAAGTAATGTATTCCAAATTTTAAATGATAAATTAAGTGGAATAGTTAAATAATAATTAAAAATAGAGGAGTATGAGTTTTCTATGCAAAAAATTACGACTTTCTTAATGTTTGAAGGTAAAGCTGAAGAAGCAATGAATTATTATATGTCTTTATTTAATCATTCTGAAGTAGTCAATATTACTCACTATGGAGCTGAAATGGGCGAGTTTGAAGGTAAAGTTATTCATGCTACATTCACACTAAATGGTCAACAGTTTATGTGTATTGATAGTACTGTAAAGCATAAATTTACATTCACACCTTCTGTATCACTTTATGTAACTTGTGAATCTGAAGAGGAATTAGACAATGCATTTGAGAAATTAAGCCAAGATGGCGAGGTATTAATGCCTTTAGCTGCGTATCCGTTTAGCGAGAAATTTGCATGGGTCAATGATCAATTTGGAGTGTCTTGGCAATTGAGCTTTGGAAAAAAATAAGTATATAAACTTTAAATAACACAGCAATTTAGTAAATGAAAATATCACATGTTAAAAACTAAATAACAATATAATTTAAAAAAGAGAAGTCTTTGATTTCCACTCCA
>NZ_JBALMS010000051.1:123349-187388 GCF_036962205.1 Bacillus sp. JJ664
GCTGAGCCTCCTCGTCGCATTCACTCCTGCGGGGTCTCACCTGTCACGCATCTCCCATAGGAGTCGAACACCTTCCGTTCCAATCATTATGTGTTATTGAGTATGCTCTAGGAGAACCCATTCTAATAATAATAAAAATAAGAGGACCAAATCATATGCGATTGGGTCCTCTTAATTTATTTAATTATCTTTTTATTTTTAACTCAAAACTGTTACTCTTATTTGCACACGATTTTTGTTCATTTATTTTTAATTTCGTATTGTAATTGTTCAGAAAGATGTGGGTTACTTCCTTGGATATATAGATCGACTATCAGTTGACCTTCAGGTACTTCAAATTCGGATATCGAATAAAAGTGATAACCAACAATGTCTTGTAATAGATTAGGCTTGTTCCATTTTGGATAATAAACAGTACTAAGTGAGTCTGACTCGAAAAATCCGAATTCATCTTCAGCACTATTCGTAAGTAGTGCATTTTGACTAACATAACTTGCTTTGCTCATTTTAACATTGGATGAATCAAAGTTTGATGCTGTCCAATATAATTGTTTGCCAATTGTATTTAGTATAGTGTAACGATACCCATACTGTAGCTCAATTTTCATTGGAGATATATTAGTAGGGCTATAATCAAAATGATGTTCTGTAATGTATAGGAATTTATTGTTATCTTCGTCGATAAGTTTTAAGCTTATGCGTTCTAATTTTGTAGATGAGAAATTAAAGTTAGCGTATTTTTTTAGATAGCTTTGATATTGCGTTTTCGTTATATGTTGTTCATTGTTACCGTTTATTTTTATATATAGGTCAATTTGAGCAACAATTTTACCATCTATTTTTCCATATTGTTGAACTTCCTCCTCCGTCATACCTGAAATTGTACTTTTAGAGAAACCTAAGTTTATTAGTTTTTTTTCATAGAGTTGTTGTTGCTTTGTAAGGCTTAGCTGATCAATTGAAAAGGTTTTTGAGTTTGTAATAATAGTAGATTGGGAGGATAAATCTATGTATGTATATAAAATATAAAGTGCAATGATTCCCGTTATGATTGTATAAATCTTTATGATTTTATGTGTATTTCTCAAAAAATCCCTACTCTCATTCAGATATAGTATTATACTACCAGTATGGATCTAAAAAATCGATGCTTAATTAGTAGGAGGTTCCATGGGTTTTAATCAATTGATTATTGGTTTTATTTTTATCTCTTTTAATATTAATTTGATAAATGTGAACGTATTACCTGATTTTATAGGATATATATTCTTTTATTTAGGAGCAACTAGTCTGGCTAGTTCACTGTCTAGCGAGTACTTTAAGTTTGTTAAGAATGCTAGCAGATTATTAATTATTCTTTCGATCATAGAGTCGTTTATCGACTATTCAGCTATTCTAAACAATATATTAAATGATGTCCAAGCTGTACATGAAAAATTATTTGCATTGATTTTTACCTTAACAATTACAACGTTGTATTTATTTTGTGTTTATTATTTATTTAAGGGGATTGAGCAAGAGGCAATTAAAATAGAAGATGCTACTCTCCAAATGAAATCAAAGAAAACATTAAAATTATTGATGATTTATAATGTGATTGGGATTATTCCGTTATTGGGAATTTTATTTTATGGAAATAGTGAAATAAATATTTCTTTTGCTGCTGGACCACTCATTTTTATCGCTATTTTAATTGGTATGGTCTATGTATTTGTAAAATTAGTGACAGTATTAAAGTATGCTAATTTAGTTTTATCTAAAGATAGGCATTAAAAAAGGTTGCATTTCACACATATGCAACCTTTTTCTTTGTATTATGAATGTATAGTAGTGACTGACTTCTGCTCTAATATTTTTGTAGGAACGATGATGGGTTCTTGTTGATCATCTTGCTTTTTAATGATTGAAAATAGTAAGTTAGTAGCTACTTCACCTAATTTGATAATAGGGACTTCAATACCTGTCATAGGTGGTGATAATAATGGTGAAAAAATGCCATTATTGTATCCTACGATGGATATATCTTTTGGGATTGAAATTCCTAATTTTGCAGCTGTATTATATAAACCTATGATTTTTAAGTCATCTATAGCAAAAATTGCAGTTGGAAGGTCATCTGCCGTTAATAATGCTTCTGAGGCTTCATAAGCTTGTTCCATCGTATAACCACTATCGATGATTCGATCTGGTCTAAGTGGAATACCATTATCCATTAAGCATTTTTTATATCCTTCTAAACGATCTATTGATACATGATAGTCCAATGATGAATGAAGACATGCGATATCACGATGTCCATTGTCAATCAAATGCTGTACTAAATCATAACTATCTTGAAAATTGTCAGTATCAACAGAATAAATATTTTGAAAGTCTTCTTCAAGTTTTCCAATAACGACAATCGGTATGTCATATTTGTCTAATTCCTTAAAGAAATCCTCGTTTGCAGGCGAACTTAACATTAATATTCCTTTAATCATTCGTCCACGAATTTTAGCGATACACTTCTCTAATTCATCTTCACTATTTTTTGATGTTTGTAATATTACATCAAAATTTTCTTCCTCTGCTCTCATAGAAATAGAGTGAATAATTTCAGAGAAAAATGTGTTCCCAGCAGTTGTTTTAGTAGAGCGGGACATCACCATTATTGCATCAAATCCTGATGATGTAAGGGCTCTAGCTAATTTGCTTGGCTGGTAATTTAATTCTTCAATTGCCTGCATCACACGCGTACGACTCTCTTCTGAAATATTACTTTTATTATTAAGTACTCGAGATACAGTGGACTTAGACACTTTTGCTACACGAGCTATATCATAAATAGTTGGGCCCAATTTGTATTCTCCTCTAAATATTTATTTTCCATATGTCATTTAAAAAACGATAAAAACGTTTACATTTTTACCATAAAAATGCTGAAAAAACAATCCTCATTACGCTTAAACACAGGGGAATGATTGCGCAAGAAATTATACTGATAAAATAGGAGGTTAGTTCATTTTCAAAGATTGATAATGAATAAGTCCATTAAATGAATAATTAAATATTATATGGTAAAAATACGTTTGTTAATACTTTAACAAATAATTATATATATTCATTTATAAAAATTTCAAAATGTTGATAGGACTCATTATATGGAGAATTGCAAAAAGTAGCAATAAAAAATATTGGTTTTAAAAAACAACTCTGAAATCATTATTTTGATAAAGTAATCTGTTTATTAAAAATAAAATAGTTATTTTTTCTGAAAAGTTATAAATTGACAGTAAGCGCTTTCTATAATATATTGGACTTGGGAGCGGTACCACGGTTACTTTTATCAATTCGTGGGAGCGATACCACAAGGAGGAATCATATGAATAAATTAAAAGATAGACTAACTTTTATTTATGAAAATGAAGATATAGATAGTATTTATAATGCGATTAGAAAAAGGATAAATGAAGCGAAAGAAAAAGGTTTAAAACAAAGAAAACAAGGTTGGGACGAGTCGGACGTTGTTCTAATAACATACGGAGATCAATTTAGAGAATCAGATGTTCCAACACTTGAAACGTTTAAGAAAATGTTCGATGAGCATTTGGCAAACAAGTTTGAAATCGTTCATATTTTACCGTTTTATCCTTACTCTTCAGACGATGGTTTTTCAGTTATTGATTACAAAAAAGTCAATCCAGTTTTAGGGGATTGGTCAAATGTTGAAAACCTATCAACTTCAGCGAGAATCATGTTTGATTATGTTTGTAATCATATTTCAGCTAAGAGTGAATGGTTCCAAGAATACTTAAAAGGAAATCCTAAATATGATGATTACTTCGTTGAAATGGATCCTTCAATTGATTTAAGCTCAGTAACAAGACCTAGGGCTCTTCCGTTACTTTCAAAATTTAAATTAGCAAACGGTGAAGAAAAATATATATGGACTACTTTTAGTGATGATCAAATTGATTTGAATTTTAGTAATCCACAAGTGTTAGTAGATATGATTGATGTTTTACTATTCTATCTAGAGCAAGGTGCAGAATATGTAAGGCTAGATGCAGTTGGTTATATGTGGAAAGAAGTAGGCACGTCATGTATCCATCTTGAAAAAACACATGAAATCGTTAAATTGTTCCGTGATATTTTAGACGAAGCTGCAAGAGGTACAGTCATGATCACTGAAACGAATGTACCGCACTTAGATAATATTTCTTATTTTGGTAATGGAAATGATGAAGCGCATATGGTTTATCAATTCCCACTTCCACCATTAGTTCTTTATTCACTTCATAATGAAAATGGAAACGTTTTAACAAGCTGGGCGAAACAACTCGATGGCTCAGGAAAAGATTCAACTTTCTTCAATTTCCTAGCTTCACATGATGGAATTGGATTAAATCCAATAAGAGGAATTATACCGGAAGAAGAGATTTTATCACTTGTTAATGATTTAAAGCAAGAGGGTGCATTAGTAAATTATAAGAAGAATTCAGATGGTAGTGAAAGCCCATATGAAATTAATGTAACTTACTTAGATGCATTAAATAAACAATCTTATAGTGATGACTTGCGTGTGAAAAGATTCTTGCTAGCACATTCGATTCTATTAACTTTCCCAGGTGTTCCAGCCGTTTACATTCAAAGTATGCTAGGATCAAGAAACGATTATAATGGCGTTGAACAAACTGGAATGAATCGATCGATTAATCGACAAAAATACGATTTAGATGAAATTCTAACAGAATTAAATAATGAAGAGTCATTAAGATTTAAAGTGTTTTCAGGTCTAACTGAAATTATAAAAGTTCGTAAAGATGAATCATTGTTCCATCCAAATGTAAGTATGGAGGTCCTTGATTTAGGAGAAAAGATTTTTGCAATCAAGCGTGTAAAACAAGACGATAGCATAGTTATACTTCACAATTTATCGAGCGAAGAAGTAAGCTGCAGTTTGAATGGGAAATTTATGAATATTATCACTGGAGAAGTTAAAGAATTTAAAGATAACATCACATTGAATTCATATCAATTCCTTTGGTTAAAACCAATAAACTAGGAGGGAAAACAAATGAAAAAAGCTTTAAGTATGTTCTTAGTTTTAATGTTAGCTATTGGCTTAACGGCTTGTGGTGGAGGAAAAAAAGAAGACGGTAAAGTGACGATTGAATTTATGCACTCTTCAGTTGAACAAGAACGTCTAGCTGTCATCACTGACTTAATTACAAAATTTGAAAAAGCAAATCCAGATATAAAAGTAAAACAAGTTCCAGTAGAAGAGGATGCTTACAATACGAAAGTAGTAACGTTAGCGAGCTCTGGAAAACTTCCAGCAGTGATCGAAGTTGGCCAAGACTACGCAAAAGTTATGGACAAGGATGAATTAATTGATAAAGAATCTGTTAAAAAGGTTATTTCTAAAGTAGGCGAAGATCAGTATTACGAAGGTGCTTTAAAGTTATTAAAAACAGAAGACGGTAAAAACTTTACTGGTGTTCCAATAAGTGGTTGGGTACAAGGTATTTGGTACAACAAAAAAATGCTTGCAGACAAAGGTTTTGAAGAGCCTAAAAATTGGGATGATATCTTAAAAGTCGCAAAAGCTTTCACAGATAAAGGAAATAAAAAATTCGGTATTGCGATTCCAACGGTAGAAGGTGGATTCTCTGAACAGGCATTTTCTCAATTCGCATTATCTAACAATGCAAATATGCTAAATGCTGAAGGCAAGTTAGCATTAGATACACCTGAAATGAAAGAAGCACTTAAATTCTATAAAGAATTATCAGGATATACTATGCCAGGTTCAAATGATGTAACTGAAGTTAAGGATGCATTTATGAACGGATCGACACCAATGGCAGTTTATTCAACTTATATTCTTCCTTCAGTATATGAAGAAGGCACAACTGATAATATTGGATTTGCGATTCCAACTGAAAAATCTAAAGCAGTATATGGAACAGTTTCTGCTTATACAGTTTCTTCAGGTTTAGAAGATGAACAAAAAGCAGCTGCTGAGAAATTTTTAGAATTTATGGTAGAGCCAGAAAACAATACTAAATTAGTATTAATGTCTCCAGGTGGTTCACAACCAGTTAATAAAGATGTTACAGAAAGCAAAGAATACAAAGAAAATAAAGTAGTTAATTCATTCGGTGAATTATCAACGGAAATTGCAAGCGCATTTGAAGATGTTCAAGTTTTCGGACTTGTCGATAACAAGAACTTCTTAAAAATGGGTGATGTAACAAGCTCTGGAGCAATTGCTAAATTAATTAATGCGATTACAGTTGGCGGACAAAGTGTAGATGGTGCTGTTAAAGAGGCAGAATCTAAATTAAAAGAAGTACTAAAATAAAAACATTACTCATTCTATTCAAGGTATATAAGAGTATGGTTTGTTGATTGCCGAAGTTGTTTAAGAAGAACGAACGCTTGAAAAGCAAGCTAAGTTGCTTTTTAAACAACTTTTTCTTTTATCACCAATCATCTATCAATAATAGATTAGATTGTCTTTAGGAGGTCCTATGAAAACGATTGCCAAAAAAAAATCGGATATTAAATTAGCGCTAGTACTTCTTTTACCAGCTATTTTATTAGTATTACTGCTTGTAGCATATCCGATGTTATCAAATATAAAAATTAGCTTTTTCGATCAACCAATTAATCCAAGATTACCAGCAGATTTTGTTGGTTTTAATAATTACTCAGACATTCTTAAAGATACAGCGTTTTATAAATCACTAGGGCTTACAATTTTGTACACAGTGTTAACGGTAATTGGAAGTACAGCGCTTGGTTTAGCTATCGCTTTATTCTTTAATCGTCCGTTTAGATTTCGTAAAACAGCAAGATCTCTAATTATTTTATCGTATGTAACACCGTCGATTTCATTGGTGTTTGCATGGAAGTATATGTTTAACAATAGCTACGGGATTGTTAACTATTTAGGTACTGACGTGTTTCATATTTTTAAAAATGCACCGTTATGGTTTGATAACCCAGTTAGTAGCTTTTTAGTAGTCGTAATCTTTGCGATATGGAAGTACTTCCCGTATGCATTTATTTCGTTCTTAGCGATCTTACAAACAATAGATAAGTCTTTATTTGAAGCAGCAGATATTGATGGGGCTACATTGTGGCAAAAATTCAAAGTTGTCACATTACCAGCAATTATGCCTGTATTGTTAACGGTTGTAACTTTACGTTTTATTTGGATGTTCTACATGTTTACAGATGTTTACTTATTAACAAACAAAGTAAATATTCTTGGGATTTACTTATATGAAACAGCGTTTGCTTTCAATGATTTAGGTAAAGCGAGTTCAATTTCTGTAATCCTATTTATCATTTTATTTATTGTAATTATCGTAGCAAGAAAGAGGGTGAACTTAAATGGCAGTAACTAGTAAGAAAAATAAATTATTGAAAAAAACAGGTTTCTATATTGGTTTAGTTTTACTTTTAGGGGTTATGTTATTTCCATTCTTTATCATGCTGATGACGTCATTAAAGAGTTCAAAAGAAGCAATTTCAACGAGTCCTACATTACTTCCAAAAGTATGGACATTTCAGCATTATATCGATATTTTTAATCCAACAATTTTCCCATATATTAACTATTTCAAAAATAGTTTAATTGTTGCTTTAATTGCGGCTTCAATTTCAGTTGCATTTGGTATTTTAGGAGCATATGCCTTGTCAAAATTAAGGTTTAAAGGAAGAGTTACAATTAATGCTAGTTTCTATACAGTTTACATGTTCTCTGGCATTTTGTTAGTTGTTCCTTTATTCAAAATCATTTCGGGTTTAGGGCTATATGATACTAGATTGGCGTTAATTATTACGATGATTGTTCAAACATTACCAACGGCCATATTCATGTTGAAGAGTTATTTCGATACAATTCCTGAGGATTTAGAAGAAGCGGCGATGATTGATGGCTTAAGTCGTTTAAAAATCATTTTTTATATCATCATTCCATTATCAATTTCAGGTATAGTTTCAGTATTTGTATACGCGTTTATGATTGCATGGAATGATTATTTATTCGCATCAATTTTCTTATCGAGTTCTGAAAACTTTACTTTACCAATTGGACTAAATACTTTATTTAGTACACCAGATTATATATGGGGACGCATGATGGCAGCATCTCTAGTAACGGCATTACCGGTTGTCGGAATGTATGCTTTATCAGAGCGCTTTATTAAAGGTAACTTAACTGAAGGCGGAGTAAAAGGCTAAATCTACAGTTTTACTTGAGAGGATGAAATATAGATGAAGAAATTAGTAGCAGTTGAACCAAGAGTAGCAGCATTAGTGGAATATGAGGATCGTCCAGTACAAGCAAATGAAGTGAAAATAAAAGTTGAATTCGCATCACCAAAACATGGTACAGAAGTTGTTGATTTTAGAGGAGTTAGTCCATTTATTGATGAAGAGTTCAATGAAGAGTGGAAAATGTTTATGCCGCGAGCAGAAGGTGCAGCACGTGGGATTGTTTTTGGTGAGTTTCAACTAGGGAATATGGTTGTCGGCAGTATTTGTGAAATTGGAGCGGACGTTACAGAGTACAAGCTTGGAGAACAAGTTTGTACGTATGGACCAATTATGGAAACAGTTATTGTAAATGCTGTAGATAACTATAAACTACGTAAAATGCCAGAAGGATCTTCATGGAAGAATGCAGTTTATTATGATCCAGCTCAATTTGCAATGAGTGGCGTGCGTGATGCGAATGTTCGTGCAGGAGATTTTGTAGTAGTCGTTGGTTTAGGTGCAATTGGTCAAATTGCGATTCAATTAGCAAAAAGAGCAGGTGCTAGTATTGTAATCGGTGTTGATCCAATTAGTCATCGTTGTGATATAGCATTAAAGAATGGTGCGGACTATTGCTTCGATCCAACAAAATGTGATTTAGGATATGAAATTAAGAAACTAACTGATAAATTAGGGGCGGATTCAATTATTGAAACTAGTGGGAATGTCGGTGCGCTACAAGCAGCACTAAGAGGTATTGCATACGGAGGAACAATTTCTTACGTTGCTTTTGCAAAACCTTTCCCAGAAGGATTTAATCTTGGTCGTGAAGCTCACTTTAACAATGCAAAAATTGTATTCTCTCGTGGTAGTAGTGAACCGAATCCTGATTATCCACGTTGGTCTAGAAAACGTATTGAAAATACATGTTGGGAATTATTAATGAATGGTTATTTAAATTGCGAAGATTTAATTGAACCAGTTGTTTCATTTAATGAAGTAGCAGAGTCTTATATGGAATTTGTAGACCAAAAACCAGAATTAAGTATTAAAATGGGGGTTCATTTTCCAAAATAAGAACGGCATGATTTGGAATACAAATCAGAAGTGTAAGCAAAATATATGAATAAAAAGAGATAAATTTAAGGGAGTGTTCATGCACTCCCCTTCGTTTAGGAGTGAAAGTCAATGAAAGTAGGAACTCAAAATCAAGCATTTTTCCCAGAAAATATGAAAGAAAAATTTAACTACTTAAAAAAGGCTGGATTTGAAGGCTTTGAAATAGATGGAAAGTTTTTAGTTGATCATTTAGATGAAGTAAAAGAAGCAATCGCAGAAACTGGTTTACCTGTTACAACGGCTTGTGGCGGATATAGTGGTTGGATTGGTGATTTTATTGAAGAGCGTCGTTTAAAAGGCTTAGATGAAATAAAAAATATATTATTCGCTTTAAAAGAAGTCGGTGGAAAAGGAATTGTTGTTCCTGCCGCATGGGGCATGTTTACATTCCGATTGCCTCCAATGTCATCTCCAAGAAGCTTAGATGGTGATCGAAAAGCAGTTACTGAATCTTTAATATACTTGGATAAAGTTGCTGAGGAAACTGGGACGACTATTTTCTTAGAACCTTTAAATCGTTATCAAGATCATATGATTAATACTTTAGCTGACGCACGAAAGTATATTGAAGACAATCAGTTAAAGAACGTAAAGATTATCGCAGACTTTTATCATATGAATATTGAAGAAGATGGAATATCAGAAGCGTTACATCAAAACAGAGATTTAGTTGAACATATTCATATTGCTGATAATCATCGTTTCCAGCCAGGAAGTGGTGCATTAGATTTCAAAAAGCACTTTGATCAATTAAAAAGTGACGGCTATGAAGGTTTTGTTACATTTGAATGTAGAGTTCGTGGAAATAACTTAGAAGAAGAATACTTTAAAGCGCTACAACATATTAAAGAGGCATTAAAGTGATGAAAAAAAAGGTTGCTATTATTGGCGGTGGACAGATCGCAGAAAACGTACACGTCGCTCACTATAAAACTAGAGATGAATTAGAAATTGTAGCTGTATGTGGTGTAAATGAAGAATCATTAAAAAGCTTCGCTGAAAGAAATGGTATTCCAAACTATTACACGGATGCAGCAGAAATGTATTCAATTGAGAAACCAGATATAGTCAGTGTTTGTACACCAAATTTATTTCACTTTGAAAATGTCATGCAAGCATTAGAAAATGATTGCGATGTATTTTGTGAGAAACCCCCTGCGATTAAAGCTGATGATGCAAGGATCATGTATGAGACGGCTATTGCAAAAGGAAAAGTACTTGCGTACGATTTTCACCATCGGTTCGCAGATGATGTAACCATTTTAAAAGAAAAAGTGGACGAAGGCATGCTTGGAGATATTTATTTTGTAAAAGTAAAGGCATTAAGACGAAATGGTATTCCCGGGTGGGGAAGCTTTACAAATAAAGAGATTCAAGGTGGAGGTCCACTAATCGATTTAGGCATTCATATGCTTGATGCGGCCCTTTACATTTTGGGTTATCCAAACATTAAAAAAGTAACTGCAAAAATGTTTCAAAAAATTGGTAATAAAAAAAACGAAGGATCCTTCGGAAAGTGGGATCCAACCAAATTTGGAGTAGAAGATTCGTTATTTTCACATATTGAGTTAGAGAATGGAAGTTTGTTACAGTTAGAAACATCTTTTGCCTTAAATATAAAAGAAAAATCAGAAATGAATGTTGAGTTTTGTGGAGAACAAGCTGGTGCAACAATGTTTCCAGCAGAGATTTATACAGATGAAAAAGGAGAACTTGTTTCACTTTTAAAAAGAGAGACCGCAGATTCTGACCGCCATTCAAAAAGTATGAGTGCTTTTGTTAATCGTTGTTTAGGTAAGAATGTCATGTTAGCAGATGGAAAACAAGGTTATGCTATACAACAACTAGTAGAAGCAATTTATCAATCAGCTGAAAAAGGTGAGAGTGTAACTTTATGAATATAGTACAAGATTTAAACGAAAAACAATTTGATTTACATTATATAAATAAATATGCAAGCTTAATGGCTCAAGGGAATGGATATCTTGGCCTACGTGCAAGTCATGAAGAGCATTATGCGGAGCAAACACGTGGTATGTATATCGCTGGTATTTATAATAAATTTACTCCTAATGAAGCTACAGAGCTTGTAAATCTACCTGACTTGATTGGTATGAAGATTGAAATAAACGGTGAAATCTTTTCATTGTTAACAGGAACGGTTCTTTCATATGATCGTAGTTTAAATATGTTAACAGGAGAATTAACAAGGGAAGTGGTTTGGCAAAACAGAAGTGGTGACCGTTTTAGGTTTACATTTCAACGATTTGTTTCAAAGGATGATTTACATTTACTAGCTTCAAAAGTAGAAGTTGTGAGTTTAGATCGAAATGCTTCTATTAAAATTATTACTGGAATAGATGCACAAGGATCTAATTTCGGTAAACAACATCTACATGAAGAAAATGTACGAGTGTTAGATAAAAGAATCATGCAAGGAATTTATAAAACATCTGAAAGCAATCATACAATTGCAATAGCAACATCTTGCATACTTGGAAAAGAAAGTGATATTTCCTTTGGGGCAAAAAATAGACAATTATTGGGTACGATCACGCAGGATCTTGTTGTTGAAAAGCCATTTACATTAGAAAAAATTAGTTCAGTTTATACCTCTAATGATATGTTACGTGAAGATCCGGCTAGCGCAGCAGTTAATACAGTTCAAAAATATTTAACAGAAGGCTATGACAATCTTAGAGATAGCAATACGATTAAATGGCAGGATTTTTGGAAACAAAAGCGAGTTGTCGTCACAACGAAAGAAAAGATGGATCAACTTGCGATAGATTTTTCACTTTATCATATTGAAGTAATGACACCTGCTCATGATGAGCGTTTCAGCGTCGGCGCAAAAGGTTTAACTGGTGAAGGATATAAAGGACATGTTTTCTGGGATACAGAAATATTTATTGCACCATTCCATCTATTCACAGATCCAGAAAAAGCTAAAAAATTACTAATGTATCGATATTTGCATATAAATGAAGCGAAAGAAAAAGCTGCTAAAAATGGATACGAGGGCACACTTTTTCCATGGGAAAGTGCCTTTACAGGTAATGAAGAAACGCCTGAATATGCTGCAATTAATATCATTACAGGTCAACGTCAAAAAGTTGCATCAGCATTAGCAGAGCACCATATCGTTGCTGATATTGCATATTCAGTGGTACAGTATTACCAAAATACGTTAGACGAAGGTTTTATGGCAAAAGAAGGGCTTGAATTATTAAAGGAAACTGCACGTTTTTGGATTAGCCGAGCTACTGAAGATAATGGACAGCTATCAATAAAAGATGTGATTGGACCAGATGAATATACTGAGCATATTGACAATAATGCATATACAAACTATATGGCATATTACAATGTGCAGCATGCGCTACAGTATATGGAAAAATTCAATGATGTAGATACAGATTTATTCCAGAAAGCGATCGATTTTCTGAATAGATTATATTTACCTAAACCAAATGATGAGAATATTATTCCTCAAGATGATACGTTTTTATCAAAACCTGAAATTGATTTAACAACATATAAGCAAAATCAAGGTAGCCAAGGGATATTACTTGATTACTCTCGCCAAGAAGTAAATGAAATGCAAATCTTAAAACAAGCAGATGTCGTCATGCTATTGTATCTTTTCCCAGAATTATTCCCGGAAGAGGTTGTGAAAAAGAATTTACAATATTATGAAGAACATACCATTCATGATTCTTCATTAAGTAAAGCAATACATGCGATTGTGGCTGCTCGTTGTGGTGATCAAGAAAATTCTTATCGCTTTTTCCAAGAAGCATGTTTAATTGATTTAGGTCCAAATCCAAAGTCATCTGATGAAGGACTTCATGCTGCATCTCTTGGAGCAAATTGGTTAGCAACAATCTTCGGATTTGCAAATATCTCTATGGATATTAATCGTTTAAAGATTAGCCCAAAATTGCCATCAGAATGGGAAAAGTTATCTTTTCCGTTTCAATGGCAAGGCTCAGTACTTTCATTTACAATCACTCATAGATCAATCACCGTGACTAAACAATCAGGACCTCCACTTACGATTGATATAAATGGAGAAGAATTTAACTTAACAGATCAATTAAAAACATCTCTTTAAGGGGAGGAATATAAATGAAAGTTGTCATATTACCTGATTCCTTTAAAGAAAGTTTAGATGCAACCGGAGTGGCAGAAGCTATTCATAAAGGATTTTCTTCTATTTTTCCAAATGCAGATTATCATTTATTACCACTTGCTGACGGTGGTGAAGGTACAGTTCAAGCGTTAATTGCATCAACAGAAGGGATGATAGAAACTATTTCAGTAACAGGTCCGCTTTTTGAGCAAGTAAATGCTAAAATTGCCTTCTCGAAGGATGGTAGAAATGCTTATATTGAAATGGCAGAGGCTTGTGGACTTCATTTAGTTCCTAAGGAAAAGCGAGATCCCTTCAAAACAACATCATTTGGTGTTGGCCAATGTATCGAATACGCTATTGAACGAGGAGCTACTGAACTAATGATTGGTGTTGGTGGTAGTTCGACGAATGACGGTGGTATTGGAATGGCAGCAGCTTTAGGGTATCAATTCTTTGATCAAGATGGTCGATTAGTTGAAGGGAATGGACAATCACTTTTAAAAGTTACTTCTATGTCAGCAACTAATCGAAATCCAAAGCTTTCAGGTATTAACATCACAATTGCAGCAGATGTAGTGAATCCGTTAATTGGCGAAAATGGTGCAACATATGTATTCGGACCGCAAAAAGGACTTCCATCAAATAAAATGGATGAACTAGATCAAGGAATGGGGAAATTTTATGAGCTTGCTGAAAGTTATTTAGGCAAGCAAGTTTCAACAATCCCTGGAAGTGGCGCTGGTGGCGGAATGGGAGCTGGTCTGATGCTATTTGCGAATGCTTCCATTAAAAAAGGGATAGAGCTAGTACTCGAGCATTTAAATGTCGTAGAGGTATGTAAAGATGCAGACATTGTAATTGTTGGAGAAGGTAGAATGGATGGGCAAACCATTTTTGGTAAAGCGCCTGTTGGAGCAGCTGCATGTGCACCACCAAATGCCAAAGTCATTGCAATATGTGGGAGCATAGGAAATGGCAGTGAAGAGCTATATAATCATGGAATTGACGCTATTTTCCCAACAATCCCTGCAATATTACCGATAGAAGAAATCATGAATAATGCCTTTAATAATATTGAAAGAACGGCTAGAAATGTCGCGTCTCTTCTAAAAGGAACATACTAATCAAAAAATCCAAACATTTTAAAAATGTTTGGATTTTTTTTGTTCTTGTGAAGAAATCGTTGTAAATTGGCGAATAAAATTTGTTGCAAAATAAATATTCGTAATATTTAGAATTTAATAATAAAAAAGATTATTTTCTTTTCATTGTATACTTAATAGATTAATTGATTAATTTTTTTGGAGGTTCTATGAAAAAGATTACGATAGCATTGTTAACGGTTGCTATTTTTATTGGCAGCTCAATTCATTCATATGCGGCTGCTATTGTGGATAAAGAGATTTTTCTTACAAAAAGAAGTGGTATTACGAAGGATACCGTACTGAACGCAGACCGCATACTAAATGGAGAATTATTTGTATCACCAAAATATCCCTTTTATAAGCCTTATAAGGCGATTAATTGGAAAGAAGACCCTTACAAGAACACTACATGGCGTTTATATTATCAAAGTTTAGACACATTAAGTTACTTAACAAATGCATATGAAGTGACAAAAGATCCTAAGTATTTAACTTATGGCTTTAGTTTAATTCAAAGCTTTTGGAAAGCTAATGGAAATCCAGCAAGACCAACAGACTCATATACATATAATGCGCATGCGCTAGCCAATCGGACAAATAATTTATTGTATTTCTATCATTATTATATTAGTTCGCCGATTGTTACTTACTCGAGTAAACAGTATTTAAAAACCGTACTTAGAAAACACGGTACATACTTAAATAGTTCTAAATACTATAATTTAAAAACAAATCATGGCTACTTTCAAGACCGTTCATTATTCGAGCTAGCTTCTTATTTTCCAGAAGAAACAACTAGTGTCCAATGGAAGAGCAATGCAGTATACCGTACGAAAACCCACATCAAGAGAGATTTTACTCCAGAAGGCCTTCATAAGGAACATAGCCCACAATACTTTTTAGTCGTTCTTAATCTTGTTCAGGATATGAATAAAATCGCTGAGGACGCTGAACTTACACAATTTCTTTTAAAAGAACAAAATGCGTTTTCTAAACTAGTATTATCTAATTTTACGATTCCTAGATTAGGAGATTCAGATCAAACAAAATTACCTAAAACTACTTCTTATTCAGTACTAGATCCTGAATTTGAATATGTACTGACAAAAGGGAAACAAGGAAAACAGCCTTCATTAGTTAGTAATATTTCAAATTCTGTAGCTGTTATTCGTGATGGATGGGGGACAAGTACATCTTCATTATTGTTTACGACGAGTAATTTTAGTACAACACATAAACATGCTGACGATTTATCTTTCATTCTTACTCAAAAAGGGAAAGAAATATTTACGGACAGCGGAAAATATAATTATGATACAAAAGATGCTTACCAAAAATACTTACGATCGACTTTTGCACATAATGTAGTGACAGTTGATGGAAAGTCATATCCTATTTCTTCAAGTAATGTTGGGAAAGCAAAAATGACGAATTTTATTGATAACCCTGATCATGTTATTGTAATGGGTGAACATACGATTTATAATGGCGTGCGAGTTTATCGAACAATTGTCTATTTGAAAAATAAGAAAGTAACATTAATTCAAGATGAAATTATATCTGATGCTAAACATAAAACAAATCAAGTGTTTAATATAGGACAAACTGTTTCAACTCAAACACTTGATTCAAATACTGTTCTATTGAATAATTCAATGACAATGAAACAGCATGTTCAATCAAATTTAGTTGAATATTATGGACAAAAATCCCCGATTAGAGGATTTGGATCAACACTGTTTAATAATCTATATCCAATTAAACAATTAGATTTTGAATCTAATGGAAATAATGTTCAATACTTTACAAGTCTTAGCTCTACACCAAATACTGTATCGCAGTTTTCATTAAATGAAGACTTATACACTATTTCAATGTCAGATGGTTCAACTTATAATGTGGCAAAACCAATGACTACACCTTTCGTCAATAAATTTACAAATTTAGATATAAAGCTAAATGGATTTACACAAGGTGGGGCTAACATTAACGTATTATCAGGCCAAACAGTCATCGCAACCGGTCAAGCTACTACGACAGGAAATTTTGCCATTGATGTACCTTTACAATTGGCAGGTACAAATTTGACAGTCGTTGCAACTAGTAAAAATGGTCAGTACACGGCTTCTGGAACTGTAACGGTAAAAGATGAAATAGCTCCTGACATTCCAACAATTAACACGGTTAGTGCGAATTCAAAAATCATTACTGGTAAGGCAGAAGGAAATGCGATAGTTATTGTAAAAGTTGGTAATAGATCGTATACAACTAAAGCCGATAAGTATGGAAAGTATCAAATCAGAGTGACAATGCCTATTAAAAAAGGAACAAATATTTCTGTATCTGCAAAAGATCTTTCGGGCAATATGAGTGATTTATTTAAAGTGAAGGCTAGCTAAAAAAGAAGAATAAAAGAAAATAAAAAATGGATATGCTAAAAGAAGATAAATTCAAAAAAGAGTGGGTTAGGTTCCCCACTACTTTAATTGAATATTATCTTCTTTTCTTTTTCGGATCATTCGTGAAGGTTGGTTTCTTAATAACTTCTAATTCGACTAATACATTAACATGTTTATCATTTATAGGCTGAACACTTAATATAGTTCCTTTTCTACCCTTAATAACAACAGGATCGCCCTCTGATGGGGCATTATTACGCAGTTGATTTAATAATTCAACGTTTTTATCATAAAAATGAACTACGATCATCGGAAGTCAACTCCTCAAATCAAATTTATCTTTATAAAATATTTATCTTTCAGTAATTTAAGAACAACATTTTATCTTACTTCTGATTTTAGAATTAGTTATATTAGAAGGTCTAAAAATCTGTCTGTATCAATCGGTTTATTTTTGTAAAATTCTTATAAATCACTATCTATTTTTAGTTTTTTTTAATACAATTTAAGAAAATACGCTTATTATGTGGGGATATCAATGCTAAAAAAAACTTTATGTATCATCGCAATTAGTACACTTTTATTTGGTTGTCAGCACGAAGGGAAATCTGTAAAGACAGTAAAAAATGAAGGTAATAAAGAAGAACCAAAAAACGAAGAAGTTATTGATAAGGAAGAAATTGATACGATTTTTGCTCCTTTAAATGGATTGCCAATTAGTCAGGCTAGTGAACAAAGGCCGGTAGCTGTTATGGTAAATAATTTTCACTTAGCTAGACCACAGAGCGGTCTAGGTAAAGCAGATCTTATTTATGAAGTTTTGGCTGAAGGTGATATCACGAGATTTTTAGCTGTATTTCAAAGTAATATACCAGTTAAAATTGGTCCAGTTCGTAGTGCAAGAGATTATTATATTGATTTAGCAAACGGTTATCACGCATTATTTATTTGTCATGGTAATAGTCCGAAAGCGAAAGAAATGATGGACGCTGGATTAATTGATTCTTTAAATGGCTTAATTTATGATGGGACTTTATTTAAAAGAGATCCAAGCAGGAAAGCACCACATAACTCCTATATTTTAAAAGAAGGAATTGAAAAGGGTGTTGAAAAAAGAAACTATTCATTTGCTGAAAAAGTAACACCACTTGATTTCACACAAGAGCCAGTCGTTTTTGATAGTTCATGGAATAGTGTAAATGAAGTTTTTATTAAGTACTCTTATAATCCGGATAATAATGTAACATATAAATTTACAGAAGCGAATAAACATTTCCAACGATATCAAGATGGTGTAGTTGCCAAGGATGCACTTGATGGGAAGCAACTACAAATTAAAAATATTTTAATTGTAGAATCAACACACAAATTCATTGATAAATATGGACGTCGTTCAGTTGACTTGAAAAGTGGAGGAAAAGGCTACTATTTAGTTGATGGGAAATATAAAAATATTCAATGGAAAAATGTTGATGGCCGAATTATTCCATTTACATTAGAAGGAACAGAAATAGAATTTTCTCCAGGTCAAACGTGGATTAATTTCGTCCCTTCTTTAAGTACAGTGACAATTAAATAAAAAGTAATAGTTAAAAGAGCAGATAATTCGTTATTTGCTCTTTTTTAATGCATTGAAACATTCATTACATTTATATTTCAATCATATTAATTAAACTTATTCTTAGTTGTTTATATGCTACAATAATTTTGGAATTTCATATATATAGATTAATAGAAAGAAACTAGGAAAAGATAGTTTCATAGGAAGAGGCGAGGAAAAGGTTTGAAGAGATTATTTACTTTTAGCTTAATTTTATCAATTATTTTTTCTCAATTTCCATTTCATTCTGAAGCTAACGCTGCAGAGATGGAACCACTAATTTCAGTTAAGTTAGTTAATTATTTAGGAAACAAAAATGAAGTGACAGTGAACTCGTCAGACAGCTATGCAGTAAAAAATTCAAGTATTAGATTACAACCGAATACTGAATACAAAATTAAAATAGCGTCTAGTGGAGTAGCCCTTTATTTAGGGGATGAATTGCTTGGGAATTTTACAAGCATAGATTTAGTACCTTATCAATATGAATCTCCATTACTTATTAATGGAAGAAGTTATTTAGGAAATTTTTCATTTGTTAATGAAAACAATTATGTTCGTCCTATTAATACTTTACCAATGGAAGATTATCTGAAAGGTGTCGTGCCATTTGAGATGCCTGCTTCATGGAATCTAGAAGCATTAAAGGCTCAAACTATCTCTGCAAGAACATATGCAATGAGACAAGTTAATTCAAACAAAGTGATTAACGACACGATTAGCTACCAAGTTTATGGTGGATATACTTGGAATGAAAATAGTTCAAAAGCTGTTGATCAGACTTTTAGTCGAGTACTAAAATATAATAATTCGTTAATCGATGCAGTATTTTCATCGAGTAATGGAGGAAAAACTGAATCAAATGAAAATGCATGGGGAAGCTCACCGTTACCATATTTTCCAATTAAAAATGATCCATATGATAGTGCTACACCATGGGCAATAGCGCTATACAAAACACAGATTGATTTAACAGGCAAGGATTTAAAAGATTCAAATTCATGGTGGAATACAATTAGTGAACGAGATGAACAGATCACAACTAATATTAAAACATGGATGAAATCAAATGGTTATTCAGGAAAGACAATTAAAATTGTCAAAATACCTAAATTAACTTTAACGAATCCATCATCTGGTGGTAGAGTCACAAAAGGTAATTTAAGTGTGGATTTCATTGCAAAAGATGAATTAGACACAAATGGCAACATTAAAATTCAACAATTAAGTTTAACAGATGTTGCTGCTTCTAAAATTAGAGCTGCAATCGGATTAAGCTACATCAAAAGTTATTTAATGACTGATATGAATGAATCATCTAGTTCAATCTCCATTAAAGGTAAAGGTTACGGTCATGGGGTTGGATTAAGTCAGTACGGTGCTAAACAAATGGGTGAATTGGGTAAAAGTTATTCGGAAATCGTAAGCTTCTATTATCCAGGCACAACTCTTTCATCACAGTATAGTACAAAACAACCTCGTACTGGGTTCAAAGTGACAGCACCAAAAGTTAGCGGTGTTAGTAATCTTGATCAACAATTAACTGGAACGTCTGAGCCAGGTGCAGTTATAAAAGTGAGTGCTAACGGAAATCAAATTGGCACAACTGAAGTAGCATCAGATGGTAAATTTTTAATGAATATCCCAGTGCAAAAAGCTGGAACAAGCCTATCAATTACAGCAACATTCAATGGGATTATTAGTAATCCTACAGTGATTAAAGTTGTTGATAAAATAGCACCAGCTACACCAGTTGTTAATATGATTAATAATAATTCAGCTTATATCACAGGTAAAAGCGAAGCATATGCGACAGTTACGGCGAAAATTGGTACACATACGTATACTGGCAGAGCTTATTCAAATGGAAATTATAAAATTAACATTCCAGTTACAAATGCTGGAACATCAATCTCGATTTCGGCAAAAGATAGTTCTGGAAATAGCAGTGCTGCAGTTACAAAAAGTGTGACAAGAGTCGGACCAAACTTACCAAAAGTAAATGCAGTTTATACGACTTCAACACTTGTCCAAGGAACAGCTGAAAAATATTTGACGATTCAAGTGAAAATCGGAAGTAAGGTTTATAAAACTAAGTCTTATAGTACTGGCGTATATAAACTAGTGATTCCAAAACAAAAAGCTGGAACGAAAGTGTCTGTAAATGCAATTGATTCTAAAGGGAATATAAGTGCAACAAAAACAGTTTCAGTCGTAGCGAGATAATCGTAAAAGGATAGGCTCAATCAGAGAACTCTGGTTGATCTATCCTTTTTTTATGATGAGATAAAGGAATTTCTCACCAATATCATGAATGGTAATTGTATACGATGTTAGGAGGAATGTTTTTGTTATCAGATATGGAGCTTTTAGAATGTCATGTTCGAGTTTTATATAAACACAATGAGTTCAACCAAATAACACATATAAATGAACTACCTTATGACACTGCGCCAATGATTTATATTGGCACTTCAAAGGACGGTAAAATAGTTAGATATTCTAATGATTTAGATGGAAATTTGGTAAATGTTTTAGATCAGTCGATCCAATCAAATTCGAATATGGAACTAGCAGAAATCATTAATATTTTAAGTAAACATAAACAACTAAGCAGTGTGTGGATTGGACCAGCGTATGTATTTCCGAAATTAATAGAGCAAAAATCATCAACAACTGTTATTCAGATTAATGATTCAAACAAGGAGTTGTTAAAGGAGAATTTTCCTTATACATATGAAGAATTTGAATATAAACAGCCATGTTATGCAATCGTCCAAGATGATATGGCCGTTTCGATTTGTTGTAGTGCCAGACAAACCTCGATGGCTGCAGAAGCGAGTTTATATACACTTGAAGAGTTTCGTGGAAAAGGGTTCGGATTAGAAGTTTCGAATGCTTGGGCTATGGACATACAAAGTCAAGGACGTATCGCATTATATAGTACGTCATGGGATAATTTTTCATCACAATCTATAGCAAAAAAACTAAAATTAATACAGTATGGAACTGACATCAACTTTAGTTAAATTTATATGAATATCCAAAATGCTTTTTAGTATTTTGGATTATTTGTCGTTAATTTCAGATAGTAAAAATGTACATTCTTTTAGATAAAATTGACAGACTCCTTATACATTGAGGAAATTATGCACCTAAAAAACAATCAAGTCTCGGATGTATGTCTACTACAGAGTGCTTGGATTCCGTGTATCAAAAGGTTTTTAATAAATTTAATAGGTATTTTTACACAATATACTTCAGAGGAACAAAGTTTGATTCGATATAAAACATATCAATTCTACTTGAACAATTCTGGAGAAAGAAGTTGGAAATAAAGGAGAAATCACATCTCTATTGAATTTTTTAATGTAGAAATTTGTTGGAATAATCCGATAGACAATAGTACAAATTCACTACACTATTATTTATCATCGAAAAGGGAGTTTGAGATGAGGAAAGCTGAAGAATCTACATATAAAGAAACTGAACTATTAAGTCTGTTAGAAGCGTTTAAACAATTGAATTCAAATATTGAAATTAATGAAGTCTTTCAAGATATTATACTCCAAATGGTTAATTTAGTTGATGCAGAAGCAGGAACTTTATGGGTTGTTAATGATGAAGAACAAATGATAGAAGCATGTGCAGTCTACGGATCGAATTCTTCAAACATCATTAATATAAAGTTGAAATTAAATGAAGGTATTGTAGGGAAAGTTATTTCTACTAGTGAACCACATTTAATTGAGAATGTAATGGAAGATGCATCTTGGGCGACTAGAGTTGATCAACAAAGTGGCTTTACAACAAAATCGATGATGACAGTACCATTAATAGCAAAAGAAAAAGTGATCGGAGCTCTACAATTATTAAATAAGAAAAATAATTTGCTTTTTACAAGAGATGATCTGAAACTTTCAGTATTATTGGCGAATCAAGCAGCACTAGCATTACATAATAGTCAAATTTATGATGAACTAGCTAGGATAAATTTAAATGTTATTCGTACACTTGCAAAGGTTTTAGATGCGAGAGATCCTTATACTTCTGGCCATTCAGAGAGAGTAGCAAAGTATTCTCGTTGGATTGCAGAAAACATGGGAATGGATGCTAAGACGATTGAAGAATTATATAAAGCTGCTTTATTACACGATATTGGTAAAATTGGAATTCCTGATGAAATCTTGAGAAAAACGAGTAGATTAACCAATGAAGAGTATATCGTCATTAAAACACATCCAATCATTGGTGCAGAGATACTATCAGAAATAAATTCAAAAGGTAAGATAACAAGTTTAATAGAAACTGCAAAATTTCACCATGAAAGATTAGATGGTAGTGGCTATCCAAATAGATTAATTGGAGACGAAATTCCGCTTTTCGCTAAAATCGTTGGTGTAGCAGATACCTTTGATGCGATGACAACAGACCGACCTTACCATAAAGGTTTATCATTTGAGGAAGGCATTATTGAGCTAGAACGATGTAAAGATACATTATTTGATGATCATATTGTTCACTCTTTTATTAAATCTTTAAAAGAAAGAAAGTATGTAAATAGAGAACAAAGTAAATCAAATGAGGTACAGTCAAATGAATCAGTTTGAATTTTTGTTAATAGGTCATCTAATTGGTGATTTTTTATTTCAAACAAACTGGATGGCTAGAAATAAATCGACCAAATGGTTTCCACTGCTAACACATGTATCAGTTTATACATCTGTAGTAGTCATAATAGGATGGATTTCAGGAGGTTTGTCAATTCCAGCAATTTTAATGATATATATTGGACATATATTTTTAGATCGTCAGAGATTCGTGGCTTTTTGGGTGAGAACGATTCAAATGGCTGACGATAAAAATAAAGGCTGGTTAACAATCGTAGCAGACCAAATTTTTCATATCATCATACTAGCATTTGCAGTTTGTATATCCTAGGGGGGGAATAAATGCGATTTTCAGCAAAGAAATATGTACTTGAACGGGAATATCCTTTAAATAGGAAAGCCGTTTGGCAATTACTAAGTGACACAGACCGACTGAATAGATTGATTGGTTTGTTTTCAGTAAAGTTTTCAACAGCTAAAAATAGTGAAGGATCGATTTTTTATAGAGAAGCGTTAGCAAAAGTTGCCGGTATTGTTCCAATCTTTTGGAAAGAATATCCTTTTGAGTGGAATGAATATGAAGATTACATGGTTGAAAGACAATATGAAGGTGGACCTTTAAAAAGTTTCATTGGGGGCATTGAATTAGAGGATGCAAAAATGAAACTACCTGATGGAACTGTTGGTACAAAGGTTCGTTTATTTGCTGAGTTCACTCCACGTAATATTCTTGGAGTGCTAGCCATTCCAATAACAGGTTTAAAGTCGATGAAAAATACAATTAACTATTTAGATTCAATTGTAAAATCTGTAGAAAACAAAAGTCCATCTACCGTAAAAATTAAACGAAATACTAATGTAAGTGAATTAAACAGATTAGAAAAAAAGTTAAAAGAAACGCCAATTCATATAGAGTATATTAATCATCTGCATGATTTATTAGTGTATGGAGATGAAAGTGATGTTGCAAAAATCAATCCTAAAAGCGTAGCAAAGGAATGGAATGCAGATCCACATGAAGTGCTACGTTTATTTTTATATGCAACCAAAATAGGCATATTAAATTTAGATTGGAACTTGATTTGTCCAAATTGTCGTGTATCAAAAGTGAATTACACAACTTTATCACAGTTAGAGGAAGCATTTCATTGTGACTTATGTGGGATAACTTACAATGCAAGTTTTGGTAAATACGTAGAACTAAACTTTGCAGTACATCCATCAATACGTCGTGCTTTTGATCAGAGTTATTGTGTTAGTGGTCCGATGATTACCCCACATGTAAAAATACAACAAATCGTAAAGCGTGGAGAATCACGCAAGTTAGATATATCTGATCCATCCGGAATGAGATTACGCGTTTTGCAAGCAAATCATATTGTTACATTGAACATTAGCGATAAATTAGTACATCCTAATCAATCGATATCTTATACAAATGAAGGTTGGGAGACGACCCAGATTGAAATGGCAAAAAACACAACAGTTCTTATAACTAACAATAGTTCAAGTGATAAGTTATTTGTATTTGAAAAAGCGGAGTGGAGCAAGGAAGTAATCACCGCAGCGCAGGTCACTTCGATGCAAGAATTTAGAGACCTATTTTCAGAAGAAATACTGTCCCCTGGTCAAAGAGTGGGTATAGAAAATGTAACAATTTTATTTAGTGATTTACAAGGGTCTACTTCACTATACGAATCTTTAGGTGACGCTAATGCTTATAGCCAAGTAAGAGAACATTTTGACTATTTATCAAAATGGATCAAAAAAAATTCGGGAAGTGTAGTAAAAACAATTGGAGATGCAGTAATGGCGATATTCTATGTGCCAGAGGATGGTGTAAATGCGGCACTTCAAATCCAAAAACATATATCTGAATTAAGGGAAAATGGCAAGGAACATATTACACTAAAAATAGGATTATATAGCGGTCCAGCAATAGCGGTTAATTCGAATGATCGCTTAGATTATTTTGGTAGAACAGTTAATATTGCTGCTAGAATTCAAGGTCAAAGTATCGGTAACGATATAGTACTTAGCAAGGAATACTTCGAGAATAAAAAAATAATTGAACTTCTAAATGATCAAAGCATTGAGATACAAGACTTCAAAGCAAACCTAAAAGGGATAGAAGAAAACATCGATTTAGTAAAAATAAAGCTACATTAATTAATTTTGCCAAATAGGACTGTTTACAGTCCTATTTTATTAATATATAACTGATTGCAACAATAGAGAGAAGCAACCAACTTAGATTTTAGGATGCTTTTTTGTTCTATTCAGTACATGGTAAAATTGACCAGTAAAATATTCGATGATACGATTAAATGTGGCAACTATTCATTAGTATACGAAAGGGAAGGGAGGCAAAGCTATGGTGAAAAATCAAAGTATTACAGAAACAAATCAAGCATTAGGAGATTTAAAAGCTGATTGTGAGAAGTGCTTTGGTCTATGTTGTGTGGCACTTCCCTTCGCGGCTTCAGCAGACTTTGCGCTAGATAAAGAAGCAGGAAGTCCTTGTATCAATTTACAATCTGATTTTCGTTGTGGCGTGCATAACAATTTAAGACAGATTGGCTTTCAAGGATGTACAGTTTTTGATTGCTTTGGTGCCGGTCAAAAGGTATCACAGTATACCTACAATGGAAAAGACTGGAGATCGAGACCTGAATCTGCAAAGGAAATGTTTGACGTTTTTCCAATAATGCGTCAACTACAAGAAATGCTTTGGTATTTAAATGAGGCACTAACATTAAATCTAAATTCAAATATTCATTCTGAGATACAATGTGCTTTGGATGAAACTGAACGACTTACTTATTTGCCTTCTGATTCACTGCTTGATTTAGATGTTGCAGCACATCGAGCGTATGTAAATGACTTACTTTTGCAAACTAGTGAACTTGTAAGATCTGAAGTAATTCATCTTCAAGGAAACAGTAAGAAACGTCATAAAAACATTGGTCGAGGAGCAGATTTAATTGGAGCGAATTTAAAAGAAGCTAATCTTAGAGGAGCCAACTTAAGGGGTGCTTATCTAATAGCAGCAAATTTAAGAGGAGCGGATTTGCGAAAAGCAGATTTAATTGGGGCCGATTTTCGCGATGCTGATATATGTGGAGCAGATTTAACAGATAGTATATTCCTAACGCAAGCACAGTTAAACGCAACCAAAGGGGACATCCATACGAAAATAACGATAAGATTAAATCGTCCATCACATTGGACAAAATAATTCATGAATGTAAAAGAGACAAGCATTTAAAATGCGAGTCTCTTTTTTGATGCTGAATAGATAGTAAAATATCGATCTATAAATAATTATTTCTAAAATTGGTTAATGATTTTACATAATTCTACTAAACCGATTGATAATTCATCCTCGCTAACGAGTGAGTAGCTAATTCGAAATGATGGTTCATTCGTTTTATTGTTATAACATGCAACGCCTGGTAAAAAAGAGATGTCTTTCTCATTGGCTTTTTTTAGTAAATCAAATATATCTATAGCTGGTTCATTAAATGATAACCACAAATTAAATCCGCCGTTAGGAATTTGAAACTGTAAGCGACTTGTTTCACTTGAAAGGATGTCGACAGTTGTATCACGTCTGAGCTGTAATGCAATCCTTAATTTTTCAACATGATTTCTCATTCGGTCTGTCCGTAGAAATGGAAGAATAGCTTTTTGAGTCAGTAAAGGACTACCGACATCCATTGATGCTTTTACAGCAAATAACCAATCAAAAATCGGACCATTTGCTAGCATTGCAGCAATTCGAACTCCTGGTGCCAAAGTTTTACTAAAACCTTTAATGTAGATAACATGATGATTACGATCATAATACTTAATTGGATACTGTTTTACCGACTGTTCAAAATAAATGTCACCAAATGAATCATCTTCCAAAATAAAAAAATTGTATCGTTCGGCAAGGTCAATTAATTCTTTACGACGGTCACTACTCATAGATACTCCAGTCGGATTTTGAAATGATGGATTCACATATAATAATTTAGGTTTAAATTTATGAAACACTTCTTCTATCAAATCAGACCTGATGCCCTCATTATCCATTTCTATAGGGATAATGTGTATATCTTTATTAATAAATACATCTAATGCTCCACCATAGCAAGGACTTTCAACAATAACTGAATCTCCAGGCTTCAATACAGCCTGAGCTACTAAATCAATGCCTTGTTGGACGCCACTTGTAATAATGATATTATCATGGGTCGAACGAATTTTTTGAAACTCCAATAAATGTTTTGAAATTTCGATTCTTAGCTCCTCATCACCTTGAACAGAACCATATGTCGTCAAGATAGAAGCATCTTCTTTTAATAATTTTTGTGTTTCTTCTGCTAAAAATTTATTTGGAAGAAGTCGTGGATAAACTACTGCCTTCGAAAAATTATAAGTAACGGATTCTTTATTCATTAAATACTGGGAACGTACAACATTAATACCAAGTGTCTGTTGCCAATTAGAGTGGTCTTTTTTTTCTTGTGATCGATTCGATTTTTTTAATACAAAAACACCTTTTCCAGGCTTAACCCAAACTAACCCATTTTTCTCAAGCCATTTGTATGCTTTTCTAATGGTTAATACACTGATCGATAATTCGTCTGCTAAAATTCGTAATGAAGGTAATTGTTCATTTTCTAAAAGAAGACCACTATGAATGCGTTGAGCTATTTGATTACTAATTTGGAGATAAAATGGAATTGTAGATTGTTTATGAATATGAATTTTCATACACTCACCATATGCTTTTTGATTTAACGTTAGTTAAAAAAAGGATAATAGTCAATCAAAAATATTCAACTGTTATATAGTCTCCTATACTGTTATACACCTAACTTCATATAATACGTTTAACGAAGGAGTGATAAAGTGATCATTATTAATTATATTCTTATTTGTGTAATCTTTGGAACGACATTTCTAGCAATAAAGTTTGGGATTGTATCTGGTGTACCGCCATTATTTTCAGCAGGATTAAGATTCTCTTTAGCTGGTATTCTAGTTATTTCATACTTTTTAAGTAAAGGACAAAAAGTATCTTCCTTTATTTTTTCAAAGAGAATTATGTTTATCGGATTTTGTTTAACTTTCATGACGTTTTCAACTCTGTACTGGGCAGAACAGTACATAACTTCAGGGTTAGCAGCTGTTCTTTCAGCAACTGGTCCGATGATGATTTTATTAATGCAACTGAAACGAAATAATAAAAGAATTGAAAAGAAGCAGCTTATTGCATTATTAATGGCATTTTCAGGTGTTATATGTGTTTGTTTACCAGGAATGAGTCAGCATGTGACTTATTTATGGATAGCAGCCTGTTTAGCGGTTTTAATCGGTGAAGTATTCTATGGATTTGGTTCAGTCAATTCAAAGGAATTTTTGACAGATTTTGAAAAAGTCTCTCCATTTTTAATAAATGCTGTACAAATGCTATATGGTGGCTTATTTCTTCTTATTATTTCGATACTGTTTGAAAAACCGTCCGTTCAAACTTTATATTCATGGGATGCAGTATGGCCAATCTTATATTTAGTCTTTGTCGGTTCAATTGGAGGACACGGATTATACACATGGCTATTATCAAAAACAAATCCTGTATTTCCTTCAACATGGCTTTACGTATCACCACTCATTGCAAGCGTATTAGGATATTTCGTAATGGATGAACCAATCAAAGCAATCATGGCAATTGGTGGAGTTCTGATATTAGTCGGGGTGTTTATCGCAAATTGGTCTACTTTTGCCTTATATAGAAGACAGGGTAGTTACTTTAAAAAACAAATAAAAGAACAAAATGAAGAAATCATATAAATATGATTTCTTTTTTTATTATTAGAGATTAAGGGAAAACTAAAAATTAATCGAAAAATGATGTTTTATGCCGCAAATATGCTTTACTAACATACCTGCGCTCTTATAAAATATATAAGTTATGACATTAAAATTGATTATTTTTCCAATTGTTATATGACTTTAATCATTAAATAGTAACTCTAGTTAAGAAATAGGAGGGGTGTTGCTTTACGAACTAGATTTGCTAATCTTAAAAATAAATAAAAAGGTAAAGCATCTATCATGAAACATTCTAAATTGAATTTTAGTAATATCATCATTTCGTTATTCTTTTTTGGGATTCTATTCGGTAGTTTCTTTTTAACAATGGTACTACCTGATCGAAAGGTTTCTGTCATTGAAAATAGAAGCTTAGCAACAAAACCAGTATTAACTGGCGAATCTTTTAAGAGCGGAAAATACTTTGATGAATATGAAACGTATCATAGTGATCAATACCCATTAAGAAATAAAATGCTAGAAATCAACGGTATATTTAAATATAAGATGATTGATCAAAAAATTGCTGAGATTGGTCCAAAGAAATATTATCGTTCAAATAATGGCTTTATCATTCAACAAAATTCAAATCAAAATCCTACTACTTTAGTAAACGAGGTAAAGGGATTAACTAGTGAACTATCTAAAAAGAATATTCCAGTTTTTTATAGCATTATCCCACATAAGTCTGTATTTTTTGAATCGGAGTTACCTACATATCTACCTAGCTATGGAAAGGAAAGTGTTAAGAAATTACGAGATGGTTTAGAAACGGTACCTTCATTACATTTGGTGGATGTTGAAAAAGAACTTCGTAAACAGCCGAAAGAAGAGATCTATTTTAAAACGGATCATCATTGGAATACGAATGGTGCATTCATTGGTTATCAAAAAATAGTTTCGGAATTGAATAAGACCTTACCGGAAATTGGTGAGCCAATTTCAAAGGATACATTTAAATTTGAAAAAAAAGGATTAGCATTTAATGGGTCATATGCACGATCAACGACATTATCATTTGTCACGGAATCTGATCAAATGATCGTTCCAACAAACGATATCATCTCGCCAACCGTAAAAGCGTGTATAGATAAAGATAACAAATGTGATGATCCTGTATTTTTCACTGAGAAGTTAACTGAAGTTAATCCATATACAGATCGTTTTGTTTATTTCGGATTAAATCAAGCGTTAATACGATACAAAAACTCAGATCCTATTTCTCAAAAAAAGTTAGTCATTTTAAAGGATTCATATGCAAAACCGATTATCCCATTTTTAACAAAACATTTTAAAGAAGTAGATGTACTTGATACACGATATTTCGGAGAAGATGCAAATTTTAAAAATAGTTCGGCTGTTAAGTTTATAGAAGATGAGAAGCCCGATGCTGTTATTTTTATCACGAATACGACTGCAGTAGAAAAAAATATTACGGAATATATACAGTAATCGATTCTGTTTTGGAAAGGATTAAAAGGGAATGGTTTTTAGTTCGACGGTATTTATGTTTTGGTTTTTACCAATCGTTTTATTTGTTTATTTTATAATCCCACGTTCTATTAAGAACTTATGGTTACTAGTAGCTAGTTTGTTCTTCTATGCATGGGGAGAGCCTACTTATGTATGGTTAATGATTTTCTCCATTATTATGAACTACTTCTTTGGATTAGCAGTTGATAAAAATAGAGAGAAAAAAGCTAAGATTAAATGGATTATGGTTGCGATGGTATGTAGCAATCTATTTATTCTAGGAATTTTTAAATATACGAATTTCATCGCAGAGAATATAGAAAAGCTAACAGGATTAACAATTGATGTGCCGGTTATTCCTTTACCAATTGGTATTTCATTCTTTACATTCCATGCACTTAGTTATGTAATTGATGTATATCGTGGTGAGAGAAAAGTACAAAAGAATCCGTTAAATTTAGCACTGTATATTACGATGTTCCCGCAATTAGTTGCTGGACCTATTGTAAGATATCAAACCGTTGCAAATGAATTAAATAAACGGTCAGAAAGTTTAGAGTTAATTTTCTATGGGATTAAGCGTTTTATCATCGGACTAGCGAAAAAAATGCTTCTAGCTAACAATTTTGGCTTAATTGCAGACCAAATTTTTGCTCAGTCTCCAGATCAAATGACAACAGGTATGGCATGGATTGGAATTTTGTCCTATTCATTACAAATTTTCTTCGATTTTGCAGGTTACTCAGACATGGCAATCGGGTTAGGAAAAATGTTTGGTTTCCACTTCCTAGAGAACTTTAATTATCCATATATTTCTCGTTCGGTAGCAGAGTTCTGGAGAAGATGGCATATTTCTTTAGGTACTTGGTTTAGAGATTATTTATATATTCCATTAGGTGGAAATAGAGGGTCAAATTACGAGACATATCGAAATCTATTTATTGTTTGGTTAGCTACAGGAATTTGGCATGGGGCAAGTTGGACCTTTATTGCATGGGGATTATATTATGGATTTTGGATTGCAGTTGAACGTGCGGGATTTGGTAAGTTAATTAGTGCTTTACCTAAAATTATACAGCATGCTTATGCTTTACTTATCGTGATAGTAGGTTGGGTATTTTTCCGATCTGAAACTTTCACATATGCATTTGATTATATAAAAACGATGTTCGCTTTCAATGGAACAGGTCTTTGGAATGCATCAAATAATTTCTATGTATCTGAATATGGCATTTTATTTATCATTGCAGTCATTGCAGCAACGCCGATCGGTAAAATTGTTGCCCATAAAATAGGGGATTGGTTAATTTCAAAAAATAAAATAACATATTTTGGTTTCCAACTTGGGGAAGCAGGATGGTATTGCTTACTACTATTAATTTCATTATCATATGTTGTAGCTAGTACATTTAATCCGTTTATCTATTTCAAGTTTTAATAAATTGGAAGAGACTATGTGAAGGAGTTTTAAAACATTCCAACACATAGTCTCTTTTTTATGACCGTTTTTGTAAATTTTGCGGATGCTATGTGTAGTACGATATGCTACTCCAATTTAAAACTACTAATATTAAAAATCTTTTAGAAAAGTCATTGTATTTTCTCATGAGTTAAAGATTCTATCATATAATGATAGTAGAGAGTATCCAAGTCCAAAAAAAGGAGATAAATATATGTGGCTAATCCTTTTTGTATTAACGTATTTTATTCTATATTCTGGAGCTAAAAAAGAAATAAAAGCAAGCTCGGAATCACTAGCACTCCATATTTTTGGATATTATTTTTTAAGTGTTATTAACTTTTCAATCAATCAATTTCCAATTCCACTTGGCTTTATTATTGCGATGTTTTTGGTCAATCGTACTTCTGTAAGTAATAAAGATGTAAAAAAAGTTTCATGTTATGTCGGTTTAATTTTATGGTTTATTGGTATTTTTTTATAATGTGAAAAATCGTAACCCTGTGATTTCGATCACAGGGTTTTCTTTATTGATTAATGCTCATTCTTACGATAAGTAATGTGATTCCCAACGGAAGGCGATACAATGAGTGTATCTTTATGACTTTTAAGTTTGAAAGGACCGAATGGGTAAAAATAAGGCTCTTCAAAAGAACGAATGCTACATAGGTGGAGTAAAATCAAAAGAGAAACAAGGGTAATACCATATAAGCCTAAATAAGCCCCTGCTAATAATAATAAATACTTTAATAATCGTATGCTGATGGCCATGCTGTAGTTAGGTATAACAAAATTTGCAATGGCCGTTACTGAAATGAGAATGGTCATTGAAGGTGATATAAAACCTGCTTCGACTGCTGCTTGTCCAATTATCAGTGCACCGACTACTGAAACCGCGTTACCAATTGCTCTTGCTTGCTTAATGATATGGAAAGATCACTTTGAAATGGTATATCTGGGTTAGCAATTGCATTTTTAGTTGCATTAAATGTAAACAATGGTTCCACCCCGATAATGTTTAAGAAAGTCGTAAATAATTATTCTGTCTTAAATATCAAAAATTATTAGGTACTTTGATGAATACAAATTAAATGAAGTTTCGAAAAGAGTTGATTTATTCTAAATATCAATAAATTGAATAAATATAGAGGTAAAAGATGATATTTGAAAGGGATGATGTATATTAACCCTTTGTTTCTTTCAAGTGAACAAATGCTCTCTATCATTCGAGATGGATTAATAAAAACGGCAGCTTTAAAGAATATAATGATTATTGGTGCCGGTATGGCAGGTTTGGTTGCAGGCTCATTACTAAAAGATGCTGGCCATAAAATTACAATTATTGAGGCAAATGACCGAATCGGTGGAAGAATATTAACAAAAAGATATCCTTTTTTTAATAATCAGTACTTAGAATTAGGAGCAATGAGAATACCTTCTATTCATCATCTAACACTTGAATATATTCATAAGTTTAAATTACCATTAAATGAATTTATCAATAGTACACCAAATGATCTGATCTATGTTAATAATGTTTTTACAACTTTAAAAGATTATACGCAAAATCCAGATATATTAAAGTTTCCTGTTGCGCCCAATGAAAAAGGTAAAACAGCTGAAGAGTTATTACAACTTGCTTTGGGACCTATATTAGAATTTATCAATCAAGATCCTGTTCGTAATTTAGAAATTGTGATTGAAAAGTACGATCAATACTCTATGGACTACTTTTTGCGATATAATCCAGTCGGAGTATCATTATCTACAGGTGCAATTGATTTGATCAAAGCAATAATAGGTATAGAAGGTTTTCCAGAATTATCGTTTACATCAATTCTCATGGAAATTAATGTGCTATTTTCAAAGGGTCTAAAATTATATGAAATTACTGGAGGGACTGATTTACTACCGAGTGCGTTTTTGCCGCAATTAAAAAATGATATTATACTAAATCAAAAACTAACGAAAATTGTTCAAAATGATCAGAATGTGGCACTGTACACTGAGCACACCAAGGCCTTAACAAAACACCGTGTTACTTGTGACTTAGTTATTTGTACAATACCTTTTACTGTTTTGAATTTCGTTGAAATCTACCCAAATGAATCCATTTCTTACGCTAAATGGAAAGCGATAAGGGAGTTACATTATACAGATTCAGTGAAAACAGGTTTACAGTTCAGGACGAGATTTTGGGAAAAGTTAGGTTTTTTTGGAGGGAAAATTACGACGGATCTTCCAATTAAGTTTTCCTACTTACCTAGCCACGAGCTGGGAATGAACACAACGGGCGTTGTTCTTGCAAGTTATACTTGGGGGGATGATGCATTTATATGGAACAGTTTGACTGAAACTCAACGAATAAGGGCTGCTTTAAATAATCTGGCAAGGATATATGGAGATATCGTCTATAAAGAATTTCTGATAGGTTCCTCAATTAGTTGGGCAAATAACCCATATTCAGGTGGTGCTTTTGTCATATTTAAACCCGAGCAACAAAGGGATTTTGGTAAAGATATAGGTAAACCTGAAGGACGAATTCATTTCGCAGGAGAGCATACTTCAAGTGCTACAGCATGGATTCAAGGTGCAATCGAGTCAGGAATTCGTGTAGCATTTGAAATTAATCAATCGATAAGATAAAAACTCTGCCTTCTATTCATTGGTAGAGTTTTTTTATTCTACATAATCTCTTACTAAACTTTTAGAGTGAAGATTGTATAGTTTAATAGATATTCATGATTCCTTGTGACAGAAGTACTATATTATAAAAGATTTTCAAATTTTAATAGTCAAGTGTCACTTATATTTTTTTACAATTTTCGTTAAAATGTTGTACTTTTAGTCAAATTGTTACTTAATTGTTAATATATTAGATGTTATACTTATACAGAGAACTCAATAGTAAGGGGTTTAGTAATGAATAAAAAATCAACAAGAAAACTTTCAAGTTTTGTACTAGCTACTTCAATTGCGGCTAGTAGTCTATTTATCTCATCTCCTCATGTAAATAAAAGTTATGCAGCTACTAATCAAGTTGGTCAAATCAATACCTCGACCGCAATTCCAGTTTTATTTACAGGAAATGTAACAGCGACAAAACTTAATGTTCGTACAAGTCCTGTTACCACAAGTAAAATTTTTGTAACACTTAGTAAGGGAGCAAAGGTATCAATAGTTGAAACAAGTGGTCCATGGTATAAAATTAAGACAAGCCAGGGGTATGGCTGGGTTATGTCGAATTATGTGAACCAAGCCTTAACGTTGCCAGTTTTATTTACAGGAAATGTAACAGCAACAAAGATTAATGTTAGAACTAGTCCAGAAAATACTAGTAAAATTTTTGTAACCCTTAGTAAAGGTTCGAAAATATCAATCGTCGAGAAAAACAGTCTTTGGTACAAAATTAAAACTAGTAAGGGCTACGGCTGGGTCATGTCAAAGTATGTGAGTCAGACAAATACACAAATATTACCTGTAATCGATACAGGTACAATTACAGCAACAAAAATTAACGTCAGAAAAGAGCCCAAAAATACTAGTAGTGTATTTGTTACTTTAAGTAAGGGTGGAACAGTATCAATTGTTGAGAAAATCAACTTATGGTATAAAATCAAAACAAGTAAGGGTTACGGTTGGGTAATGTCAAACTACGTTAAAACGACTAATTCAACTACACCACCAACTGATGGTGAAGGCCCAACAACTCCAACTACCCCAACAATTCCAATTAAAGACAAGTTTGGTAAAGTAACTGCATCTTCGTTAAATGTAAGAAAAGGTCCAGGTACTGAATATGCAACAATTAAAGCATTGTCGAGTGGTACAATTGTAGAGCTAAAAGGTGAAAACAATGGTTGGTATCAAATTGTTATTGGATCAATTACTGGTTGGGTGAGTAAATCTTACATCAAAATAGTTGATCAGCAAGATGCCGAACTTGGAGACTTTACGCTTGTCATTGATCCAGGACATGGAGGATCTGACCCTGGAACATCTTTTAAAACAAGTAGTGGTGTAACATTAAAAGAAAGTGTAATCGTTTTAAGTGTATCAAAATATTTAAAAACATATTTAAATAACTTACCGATTAACTCTTACTTCACACGTGAGACAGATGTATATCCAACATTAACACAGCGTGTTTCTTTTGCAGAGTCTAAAAAAGCAGATGCATTTATTAGTATTCATATTAATTCAACCCCTTCACATACAGGTGATGGTACGGAGACATATTACTATGGGGAAGCTGCAGCAAAGGCAACAGCTGCAAGTAGAGCGAAACTAGAAGATAGTATGGCATTTGCAGACTTTGTGCAAAAGAGATTAGTTGAAAAACTTAAACTAGATGATCGTGGTACAAAAAGTGGTAATTTTCATGTGATACGTGAATCTTCAATGGCTTCAATTTTGACAGAATTAGGTTTTGTTGATAACCCTAAGGATAATGTAAAATTAGCTAGTGCATCTTGGCAAAAAGAGGCAGCAAAAGGCATCTATCTAGGTATTCTTGATTATTTAGCATACCAAGGTTACAACGTAGATTCGTATTATCTATAAGTAAAAATGAACTCGTTCTATTTTATTAGAACGAGTTTTTTTATCTCTACATTTCCATAACTGGAATGGTTTGATTCTTAATTGTATAAAATAAATCCAAAAATGAATTATAAAGCAGATCATGAACCGTTATGATACAATGAAAAAGCTTAAAATGAGTAAATAAAAGTAAAAATAATATAATGAATATAGATATTAAAGAAAGCTAGGTAAACGATAATGAATAAATTTTCTAAGCTAGGTCTAAGTGAAGAATTAACGGAGTATTTGACAGAGTTAGGTATAAATGAACCGACTCCAATTCAAGAACAAGCGATTCCCATTGTATTTGAAGGAAAGGATTTAATTGGACAGGCTCAAACAGGAACGGGTAAAACTTTTGCTTTTTTATTTCCAATATTAGAGAAAATAAATTTAGAATTACCACATACCCAAGCGCTAGTCGTAGCACCAACAAGAGAGTTAGCGATTCAAATTACAGCAGAAGCAAGAAGAATTGTAAGTGAGGATTTTGGTGTTTTAGCTGTTTATGGTGGTCAAGACGTTGAACAGCAAGCAAGGAAGCTTAAAGGTGGAGCACATTTAATTATCGCAACCCCTGGTAGACTGTTAGATCATTTAAGAAGAGGCACGATCAACTTAAGTAAAATTGATTTCTTAGTGCTTGATGAAGCGGATCAAATGCTACATATTGGTTTTCTACACGAAGTAGAAGATATTATTAATCAAACCCCATCATCAAGACAGACTTTATTATTTTCAGCAACAATGCCAGATCAAATTCAATCACTAGCTAAGCGCTATATGAAAAAGCCTGAAATCATTCGTATTAAGGCAAAGCGAATTACTTTGGATGAAATTGAGCAAGTTGTATATGAAACGACTGACCGTGGAAAGTTTAATGCACTACTAAAACAATTAAATGAAACAGTACCTTTTCTTGCAATCATTTTCTGTAGAACGAAGAGAAGAGCAAATAAATTAAATGAGCAGTTAAAAGGAAAAGGACTATTATCCGAAGAACTTCATGGGGACCTAACACAAGGAAAACGAGAGAAAGTAATGAAGCTATTCCGTGAAGCGAAAATTCAATATCTTGTTGCAACAGACGTAGCTGCAAGGGGAATTGATGTTGAAGGTGTAACTCACGTATTTAACTATGATATTCCAATGGATACTGAAAGCTATGTTCACCGTATCGGAAGAACTGGTCGAGCAGGGGAAACAGGAATTGCAATTACATTTATTACTCCAAAAGACTTCCATGAGATGAAATCAATAGAGAAAGAGCTTAATCTTCAAATTAAACATATAAATTTAGTTGAAAAAGACGATTCAAGACAACGAACTGATCGAACGTATCGTGAGGATTCAAGAGCTCCTCGAACAGTAAAACGTCCAGGTAGAGAATCAAGAACGAATACAAATGAATCTCAGAAGAAACGAAATGAGGAGTCAAAACAACCGGGAACACGTACAAGAAATGAATCAAGAAGAGGGAAAAATGAACAGTCTTCAGATCAAACTCGCTCAAGAGCTACTGATTCAAAAAGAAAAATAGATGTAACTTCAAAAAAGCAGTCTTTTTCAAAAACTAGTAGTAGTAAACAAGATAGAACGAGTCAACAAAGAGATCAAAGGAATGGCCGTAGTAATAAAGTTAAGTCTAAAAGAGCACCTAGATAACTAGGTGTTTTTCTTCTTGATTGACATATGATAAGGAAGAATTGAAAATAATGTTTATATGATTATAAAGAAATTAAGGTGATCTAATGAGCCAACATGGATTTGATGAAAAAAAAGAAATAAAACATATGGAAGAGTTAATGGTATTAATAGAAGATGCAAAAGAATTTATCCCATATGGCAAAGTTGCAAACTACATTCCTGCGCTTGCTAAGGCGAATAAAAAAGATTTAGCAGTAGCTGTGTTTTTACCAGATGGACGACACTTTGAAGCTGGTAATACAAGTACTCGATTTACTTTACAGAGTATATCTAAAGTCATTTCATTAGCTTTAGTATTAATGGATCGTGGAGAAGATTATGTATTTGAGCGTGTAGGAATGGAGCCAACAGGTGACCCATTTAATTCAATCGCAAAATTAGAAGTGCGTTCAGCTGGTAAACCTCTAAATCCAATGATCAATGCTGGTGCCCTTGCTGTTACAAGTATGATTAAAGGGCATAGCGTTAAAGACAGATTTAATCGGTTACTCGATTTTATGAGAATATTAACGGATAACAAAGAGTTATCATACTCCAAAGAGGTAGCAATATCTGAGTTCGAAACCGCTCACTTAAATAGATCCCTAAGTTACTTTATGAAGGAGCACGGGATTATTACAGAAGATGTTGAGTTATTATTAGATTTATATACTAGACAATGTTCGATAGAAGTAAATTGTGTTGAATTGGCAAGGATTGGACTAATCTTTGCGCTAGATGGTTATGATCCAGTTTCAAAGACACAAATTATGCCTGAAAAAATAGCGAAAATCTGTAATACATTTATGGTTACATGTGGAATGTATAATGCATCGGGTGCATTTGCTATAAAAGTAGGTATTCCAGCTAAAAGCGGCGTTTCAGGTGGCGTGATGGGGGCGGTTCCGCGACGCTTTGGAATTGGTGTTTATGGCCCATCACTTGATGAAATTGGAAATAGTATTGCTGGTATTAAATTATTAGAGTTACTTGCGCAGAAGTATAATTTAAGTATTTTTTAAAAGCTGCTATCTTAAATATTATAGGTATTTAAGAATGCGTTAGTTGATTACAACTCCAGGATGATCCCTTTCCGTGGGGCTAGAGCTGAGCCTCCTAAAAAACTAAAAAAGGAAGGCATGCTAAAACAAACCACGACGTCCTTTCGTAACGCATGCATGACCCACATCCTGTGGGGTCTCAGCCTTTCCGCATATCCCATAGGAGTCCTGCACCTTCCGTTGTAATTAACTTCTTTCTTAGAGGACAAAAAAGCTACAAGCTTTTAGAAAATAACCTTTTCAAAAGCTTCTTATATATTGTTACTATTTAAGAATGCGTTAGTTTAATGTTTAATTAAATCCCAAAAGCAACAATCCTTTAGAATAAAGCCTATAAATAAAAAAAGTATGTAGACAAAGTACATATAAAAGTTTTCTTCGAGTGATGTAAACGATCTAAGGGATGTAGGGTATACATCCCTTTATCATCATTTAAGAAAGCTTCTCTTCAGTGTTTTCTTTAGCATTTCTTTGTTTTTCTTCTTCAACTAATTGTCTTCTTAAAATCTTTCCAATTGCAGTCTTTGGAAGTTCTTTTCTAAACTCATATTGTCTTGGAACTTTATATGCAGCCAAGTATTTACGCGAAAATTCATCTAACTCACTTTCTGTAACTGTCTTACCCTCTTTTAAAACAATAAATGCTTTAACAGTCTCACCTCGGTATGGGTCTGGGACGCCAATTACAACAGTTTCTTGGACTGCTTCATGTTCGTATAAAACTTCTTCCACATCTCTTGGATATACATTAAATCCACCTGCAATAATCATGTCTTTTTTGCGATCAACGATATAGAAGAATCCCTCTTCATCCATATAGCCTAAATCGCCAGTATATAACCATCCGTCTTTTAAGGTTGCAGCTGTTTCCTCAGGTCTATTCCAATACCCCTTCATTACTTGAGGACCGGAAACAATTAATTCACCAATTTCACGAACAGGTAATTCTTCTCCTGTTTCCATAGATACGATCTTGGCATCAGTGCTTGGCCAAGGAACTCCAATACTACCTGAAACTCGTCTATCCCATAAAAAATTACTATGAGTAACTGGAGAAGCTTCTGATAATCCGTAACCTTCTACGAGTTTTCCACCAGTAACTTTTTCAAATTGTTCCTGCACTTCTACAGGTAATGCTGCCGACCCACTTAAACATGAATGGATACATGAAATATCAGATTTTGCTAGATCAGGATGATTTAATAATGCAATATACATTGTAGGTGCACCTGGAAACAATGTTGGACGATATTTCTTAATTGCTTCTAACATGAGTGATGCGTCGAATCTTGGTATAATGATCATTTCATAAGCACACATAATTGATAAATTCATACAAGCCGTCATCCCGTAAACGTGGAAAAATGGCAATACAGTAAGGATTTTTTCTTCCCCTTTGCGACTCTTATATAACCACTTTTCTGACATTAACGTGTTCGAGGCTAAGTTTTTATGCGATAACATAACACCTTTGGGAAAACCAGTCGTACCACCTGTATATTGAAGAATTGCTACATCATCTACACTACTATTTGTTAGTTCCATTTCGACAGGTGCAGATATTTTCATAATATAATTAAATTGATGGATTGATGGATCTGTTGGCATTTCAGGTGCTTTTGGTTGCTTTGAAAGTGGGTATAATACTTTTTTTATGATTGGTAAATAATCTCTAACTGAAGTTACAAAGATGTGTTTAAGTTTCGTATTATTTTTGACAGAATGGACTCTATTAATCAATAAATCTAAGCAAATGATAGCTGTAGCACCACTATCATTCATTTGATATTCAAGTTCACGTTCAGTATAAAGTGGATTCGTTTGTACAATAATGGCATCTGCAAACAAAATTCCGTAATATGCAATTACCGCCTGTGGGCTATTTGGTAGCATAATTGCTACCCGATCACCTTTTTTAATTCCTAAATTCCTCAAATAATTAGCAAATCTAAGAGATTGCACATAAATTTCTTTAAATGTCATCTCTTTTCCTAGGAAGTTAAGCGCTTTCTTATTCGGGTATTCAGTGGCTGTCTTTTTTAAATATATAGGAAGAAGTTCAAAATCATTTTCTAATGTAGTAGGTATCTGCTCTGGATATTGACTCACCCAAGGTTTTACTTTTAGTTCCTCCATACCATTCACCACCAGTATTTTATAGTAGGTTCATACTAAAATTAGTATATGATACTTATTATCCCTATACAATCAAAATATTAAGAAAATTTAATCTTTTCAATTCTACCTTATTAGTTTATTCATATTTAAGACAGGCTCCTATACGATTTCACTAATCAATTGATTATTATCATATGTAAAATGTTTAGGTAGATCTGTACGATTAATGATCAATCCAAAATTGTATTGTTCTACGTCTTCAATTTTGATTGCTTTCATTTTCACATCTGGACCAAATGATTGTACAAGTTTAAAAATAAAAGAATACTGTGAATCTAAATCAGTGGTAGCCAAATGAAAAATACCCGTCAAATCATTTTCGATAATTGAACGGATTTGTTTAGCGATTCTCTGATCTGATGCGTGGTTTAAATAAATGTTTTCATATGCTTCTACTTCAAGTTGATTAGCAATTTTATTCTTGATCTCATTTAATCTTGGTGAATTTTTTCCCCAAACCATTGGTAACCTCAGAATTACACCCTGCTGACCTAACTCGCTTTGTATTAATTTTTCACATTGAATTTTAAATTGACCATAATCTGATGTAGCTAAAGGCGAGTCGTTTTCGTCATGATGCTTTGAAATATCTCCATCAAATACATTTGTCGTGGAACAAAATAATAGCTTTGTTTTTGTGGATTTAATGTTTTGAATGATTTGGTTGTGTACTTCTAGCTGTATGTCAAAATCGCCTCTTAAGCATGAAATAATAATATGAGGTTTAATTTCAGCAATCCAATCTAATATTCTCTTACTATCTGTAATATTCCATTGAAGCTGATGGTCACCTTTTATGCTTAATTTTGTTTGATGATATGTACCATAAACATCGAAACTAGACGATAATTCTGTCAATAATGCTTTCCCTACTAGCCCGCTTGCACCTAAAACTAATATTTTCATTGTTCTCTCCCCTTTTTACAAAATATTTTATGAACATATGTTATATTGAATGTAACACAAAGTATCTAACTATTTAAAAAATATTTTAGAATTGTAGATTACAAGCTTTTCATTTGTAAAGGAGTGCAAACCATATGAAGACGAAAGTTCTATTAAATAACCGAATTGTCGATTTAAAGTCTGCAAATGTAAATATTTTAGATCGCGGTTATCAGTTTGGTGATGGGGTTTATGAAGTAGTTCGTTTTTACGATCAAGCTTATTTTGAATTAGAAGCTCATTTAATCCGCTTGAAAGAAAGCTGTGAAAAAATCAATATACCTTTCAAAATGCATTTAAAGAAGCTTGAAAGTGATCTAGTCTATTTAATGAACACATGTGATTACAGTACTGGTTATGTATATATACAGATTACTAGAGGTGTAATGGACAGAAATCATATATACCGAGACCAGCCTGATTTAAAACCTCAATTAGTTGCTTATACCGTTAAGGAGGAAAAGCGCCCATTAAAACTAATGGAACAGGGAATTCCAGTGCATGTAACAGATGATATAAGATGGTTACTTTGCGATATTAAAAGCTTAAACTTATTAGGTAGTGTACTTGCTAAAAATAAAGCTCAAGAAAAAGGAGCAAAAGAAGCAGTATTGCATAGAGATGGAATCATCACTGAAGGCTCTTCGACAAATGTATTTATCGTAAAAGATGGAACTATATATACTCATCCGGCAAACAACTTAATCTTAAATGGAATAACTAGAAGAGTTATCATAGATATTGCTAAAAAAGAAGGCATTCCAATTAAAGAATCAGCATTTACAATAGACGAATTCCTACATGCTGATGAAGCATTTACATCTTCAACGACAGCAGAAATTATGCCAATCGTATCAGTTTTACTTGATGAAAAAACATATGCTTTAGGGACTGGAAAACGTGGTGTGATCACTCAAAAAATACAAGACGCATATTCAGATTTAATTGACAAGATTCCTCAAAATCAATCAACATTATGAAAATAAACGACTGTCTTTTTCTAGACAGTCGTTTTTATGTGGAAGTTGAAGAAAAGGTAACATACAAACAGCTTTCTATAAAAAATACTCCTCATTATATTGTGGAGGCTTGCCACAAAATGAGGAGTATTTGATCAATCTATTAACTTTTTATATTATTGTCTTTTTAAAAGACCAGCAACGTCTTTCCATTTCACTTTATCACTATAGTACATTACTCCGTTTACATAAATACGGCTCGCGATTTTCGTTAAAATGAAGACTGTGATGATTAAGATTAAAATACTTGCACTGACTTCAATAAAATTCATTTCACCTGAGACAAATCGAGAAAATGCAACAAGTGGTGCAAAGAATGGAATGTATGAACTGATTTGAACAAAAGTACCATTAGGATTTACTAATGCATTAATACTGATGAAGAATGCACCAATCAGTAAAAAAGTAACTGGCATCAAGACTGTTTGAAGTTCTTCCGTTCTTGATACAACAGATCCAATTGCAGCATACAGTAAACCATAAATTAAATAACCTAGTAAGAAATAGACAATGAACGCTATGATCGTCGATATGTTTAGAGAGTCTAAATCAATCTCCATTCCAAACAGAGATAAATTATCAAGATTTACGAACCCTACAAGATACGCAAATAAGAACCCTAACCCTATTACAACTAATTGAACGAATGCTACGCAAAATACAGCAAATACTCTTCCATATAAAGTCATCACTGGATTCACCTTAGGCAATAGTACTTCCATTACTCTAGATGATTTTTCTGCAACGATTCCGGTAGCAATTGAATTACCATATACGATTAAAAATAGATATAATAAAAATCCGAAAAAGTACGCAATGCCAAATGTAGCCATAGGGTCTTTCAGTACTTCTTCATTTACTTCAACATTTTGTAGTAATTTTGTAGCTGCTTCTAAAGATAGCTTAAGATCTTGAGACGTTTTATTTAAGTAATTTTGCTGCATTGTACTACTAATGATTGATAGAACTTCATTATTAGCAAAATTCTTATATGTATAATTGATAACAGGAATATTATTTTTTTCAGAAATAACAATTAATCCGTCTTTTGATTCATCATTAACTTCCTTTTTTACTTCTTCAAGCTTTGATGAATTAACTTGTTTTAATGTAGCTGTTTTTAGTGACTGGTTTAATACTGTTTCATCTATTGAATATTGTGTTGACTCATTTATGATCACAATTTTATCATTTTCTTCATTTTGTTCTGAGGATGCCATATATTTTTGTAAACCAAGCATTCCGACGACTAATACAAACAGAACCGCACTCATAATCAGTGTTGCTTTTGCAAATAGTCCTTCACGTAAATGAAAGAAAAAGACAGTTTTAAATTTATTCATTTATCTCGCCCTCTCAATAAAGATATCGTTTAGTGTCGGCTCTAATAATTGAAACTTGCGAATTGAACCTGTTTCAGACTTAATTAGATTTAAAATCGTAATTGCTTCTTCTTCAGTTTCTACTTTTACGTAAATTCCATGGTGTTTTCTCTCAAAATCAATTTGATTTGTATTTAATACCGAACTAATTGGTTCGCTATCCTCAACTATTAAATTACGATACCCGTACTCTTCTTTTAATTTATTTAAGTTACCTTCTGCTACGACATCACCATTTTTCAAAATACAAACATATTCACAGAATGCTTCAACTTGATCCATACGATGACTAGATAATACAATTGTCTTCCCTTTATTAATTTCTTCAGTGATAATAGAGGCCATTAATTCAGCATTAACAGGATCTAATCCACTAAATGGTTCATCTAAAATAATCAATTCAGGATTATGTAGTAATGTAACGATTAATTGAATTTTTTGCTGATTACCTTTTGAAAGCTCTCCTGCTTTTTTATTACGATAATGTGGAATTTCTAAACGTTCTAACCAATAAGTGATCGCTTCATCAACTTCTTTTTGCGACATCCCTTCTAATTTACCAAAGTACCTAAGTTGATCGACTACCTTACTTTTTGTATATAAACCTCTTTCTTCTGGTAAATAACCAATTCTTACTTTTGAAGAATGGAATGTCGTACCATTCCAAGTCATTTCACCGCTTGTTGGCGTTAGTAATCCTAAGAGCATTTTAATTGTAGTGGTTTTACCAGCACCATTTCTTCCTAATAAACCTAGTACTCTACCTGTTGGCAAATTTAATGACAATTGATTTACTGCATTTGTCTCACCAAATGATTTAGACAGCTTTTTTACTTCTAATGTCATACATTTTCCTCCCTTACACTCGACTCCATTTTTTGTTTCTATTTAACTATTAATATTGTACATATTAAGCATACCTTTAATCCTTTTTTAATAAAAGGAAAAATATGTAAAGATAGTGAAAGGATTTTGAAACATTTATGTTCTTATTTCTAAAACGATATAGAAAATTCCTCTATCTTAATAGCATATGCATTAGGTATTTTGAAATATATTCATTTTATTTTGTTTTGTTAAAATGGAAAAGAATACACGTAAAAGGTGGGGGAATATGAACGTAAATGAATTCCAGGATTGGATAAAAGATTATTATAAAACTAGAGGCTGGTCCGATTTGGATATATTTATTCGAATTGGTTTTTTAGCTGAGGAAACAGGTGAGGTTGCGCGCGCGATACGAGCATTAGAGATTGGTAGAGATCGACCTGATGAAGCTACTAATTCATTTGAGGAGAATAAACAAGAGTTAACAGAAGAATTAGGCGATGTGCTTGGAAACCTAATAGTCATTGCAAATAAATATGAGATTTCATTAGAGGAAGTATTCAAAAGCCATAAAGAAAAGCTTTCTAAACGTTATTCAAATGTATAGGACGAAAATATACACTACTTCAAAAATGAAGTAGTGTATTTTATTGCCATTCATCTTCTAAAATACTGTATAAAAGCGAATCACGCCAGCCATCTTTTAATAATAGGTCTTGTCTCATAGTTCCTTCTAAGCTCATCCCTATTTTTTCTAATATCTTTGATGACCCTATATTTCTTGGGTCACAAGTTGCATAGATCCGATGCATGTTTAGTTGAGTAAAACTATAATTAACAATTAGTTTAGCAGCCTCAGTTGCAAAACCTTGTCCCCAGTATTCTGGATGAATAATATATCCGACTTCGCCTTTTCTATTGATTCCATCTCTAATATTCAGTTCGACGACACCGATCAATTTTTCTGATTGTTTCAAGATAATCGCAAACACAAATCTTGTTCTAGGGCTTTTTTTCAAATCAACTATTGCATCATTCACAAATGTTTGAGATTCCTTGATTGTATTTGGTCCCCAAGGTTGATATTTACAAACAATTGCTTGGGAAGCATATTGATGAACATCTGACCAATCGTTTTCATTTATATCGCGTAATAAGACTCTATCTCCATTTATCATTATAAGCCTCCCTAAAAATTGTTATCGTCATGTCACTCCCACAAAGGAGGTGGCTAGCCCTACCTATACTCAATTTATCTGTTATCAGATAGAAAAAAGGAAAAACTACGAAGAATGTCTCGTTGTTTTTTCCTTTTATCGTAAATTAATATGAAATACTTCCTGAAATTAATAAACCAACAGTTACACTTAATGTAAATAATAAGATTGCCACAGCAATATTTCCTTCTTCGACTTTTTTAGCAAAAGAGATTTTTGGAAATAAAAGAAATTCTGCAATCCAATATGTAATCATTTGTGCAATCACTCCGATAAAGCTCCAAATAATGAAATCACTAATATCAACAGAGTATTTTGCAGCTGACATAATGACGATTGCTAAACCGACTAGCTTACCAGCTAATTTTAGTGCAACGGCAATATTTCCATCTTCTAAAATTAATTTTTGTTCATTCATTTTAGTTGTAAAAGTAAATGCTAAAAATCCGATAAATAAAATTAAAAGTCCTGACCCTAAATAAAGTAATGTACTTACTATACTTTCCATTAAATTTCTCATCTCCCAATTGATAATATTTATTTCTCTTTTGCCTCATCAATCATCCCTACTGGTAAGAAACAGCTTTCATTACCTGTGATGATATTTCCCGCTCTTATCCCAATGGCACCGTACTTTTCTTTTATTAAAAAGCTACCTACTAAAATATGTAATTCTAATAGTCCTTCAGGCGTCATGACCTTTTTCTTAGGCAATGGTGAAAATTCTTGGTAAACCATAACTTGATCCAGGTAAGTGTTGTGTTGACTATGTTGATTATTTTCACCATCAATTATTTGAATTGTATCTCCTTCCCGACCAAATGCGGGTTTCTCTACATACGCGATATGATGCTCAATAAAATAATCTGGCTCCAAATAAGTTGGTAAAAAATATTTTTCAATCATGTCATGTTCATCTTCTGTAAAAACATCAGAGTTGTCGACATGTAAATTCCAAATGAGTGCTTGCACCGCTTTAGATTGTAGTAAAAATGCAGAAATAGGATTGAACATAATTAACTTGCCAGTTTCAACAAGATCTAGTAATGCTAGACCAATCATCGTTCCATCTACTGATTTATCAAGTTCCATATGCTCAATAGGATATGTTTGACGATAAAGAATATGGATCCTTTCTCCACTTGGAGTATATAGACCGTCATTCTCAATAATTTGCAAACTATCTAAACTGATTAGTTGGCTTTCACCTTCATAAAGCGATTGAATGTACTTTGCTGTTTTCCAATCTTCCTCATGATCACCATGCGCTGTAAAAACAATGATTGGTTTCTCAAGTCCTTTAATCGAATTATTTATAACTTGATTTATCACTTGAGATAACTGTAATTCACTTTCACTGTTTGGATCCTTTACTTTAAAATAATCAGCTACAATACCGTTAACATGATGAGTTTCCATAATAAATGTAGGTGTATCACTATTACATTCATAATGCTTCCAACCATTTTCTGTTTGAACAAGATCAATCCTTCTGATAATCCCTTCACTTAAAATAGCCTTATGGCGTAAGTAAGGAATGACCTGATTTGAATAACCGAGCATATAAAATACATCATCAGGAAGTTGCCTCATTAAACTAGCAGTTTTATCATAAATGCTCCCAATTTGCTCAGTAATCATATGAATCTCATCAATTTCTTCTTTTGTAAACCTGTATATATCAAGAAGAGCATAATAGGAGCTTTGTAAATCTGCCCAAAAATCTGGTAATTTTTGAAACAATTCATTACGAAGTCGCTGATGCTTTATTAAATCTGAATTGTCCATCCTTATCCACCAAAGCCCCCAGATGAGCCTTTACCAAAACCGCTTTTTGATGAAGATCCTCCACCTGCATAGCTGCTAGAAGATTTATAACTTTTATATGAACTACTACCATGCAATAATTTTTTCGACTTATAAAATGTTCCACCATGATAATAACTGCGATAGTAAGAACTATCATTATCGTCACAAACCCAAACACCTTCGTCATCATCAAATTCCCAATCGCGGCAATTCTCATCCTGCGGTTGATCAGGTATATTCATAGATTGTGTAGAACCACAGCCGGCTAACGTACTTGCTGCAAGTCCTCCAGTTAGTGCAATACTAACTTTTTTCATTAATAATGATGTTTTTGACATACGGATCTCCTCTTCGTGAAATAAAATCATTCTCTCTTATACTAAACTATCTATACGCTCAAAGTATATAAAATATATGATTAATTTTAACGAAATCTTAATTTTTAACGAAAGTAAAAATTACCCTCCAAATCCACCAGATACGCCACTTCCAAATCCACTTCTTTTGGTTGATGATGAAGTTCCTGTTCCACTTACAATGCCAGTTGATTTGTATTCCTTAAATTGTTTATTACTATGTAACATGTTTTTAGTCGCAAAGTACGTACCCATAAAGAAAAAATTGCCATAATACGAACTTGACTGATCATTACACATCCATACATTCTCTTCCTCGTCTAATGTCCAATCCACACAATTCTCATCATAAGGCATTTCTTCTGGTGAATATGAATATTCTTCATAGCTTTCATCTTCATAGACCTCTTCATCATATACTTCTTCATTGTAAACATCCTCTTCATAGACCTCATCATCATATACTTCTTCTTCATAAGTGTCAGTCGATTGTTCAGTTTCACCAATCGAATCACTAGACTCATAGTAAACTTCTTCAGTTGGTTCAAATGTTGGTTGAGATCCACAGCTTGTTAACGTACTAATGGCGATTCCACCTGTAAGCGCTATACTAACTTTTTTCATTAACTCTTTTGTTTTTGACATGTTGTTCTCCTGTTCAAAAAATAAATTCATACTCTTATATCCTAAACTGTGTTATATCTTATGTATATACAAAGTATGAAGGAGTTTGAACAATGTTTAAAACAAACAATCTATTTGTTCTTGAATATCGCTTGCTTGATGGTGATTTTACACGCCCGATTTATCACTTTCCTTTTTTATCAAAAGTCCAAATCTTTACAAGAAGACATTGCGATTACTTTATTCTAAATGGTTTTGTGTATGAAAATAAGGGTTCCTATCATGAAGACGACCGATATGTAATCGAAGTCATTGAATCAGAATTAGAAAATACTCCATATTATCATTTAAAAAGACCTTTAGGTATTGAAATTAGAGATGTTCATTCATTTGATGAAATTCACTTTTATGAAAGTGGAGATGAGCTAGATTTATTTTCTTGGCTACAATCAACTTATATTACAATCGGTGGTAAAGTTTATGAACAAACTTCAAACGAGGTAGACCAAGACCGCGATACTTATGTAATGTATGTGAAACCATTTATTGAAGAAGCAGAATAACGAAGTAAGTGCACACAAAAAAGGAGCAACCATTTTATTTTGGTAGCTCCTGTTCTTATTGTAGATACTGTTCAAGCTTGATTAAGTCTCTACATTGTATCCCATTTTCCCATATTTCTTCGTCATAGTTTTGTACAAAAAAGTCAATAATCGTGTTAACTATTTGGAAACCACAATTTTGATATAACAATAATTGATAGATACTCGAATTACCGGTGCAAATCACCAGCCTCTCATAACCAAGCATTTTCGATGTTGAAATAGCAAACTGAATGAACTGCTTTCCATACCCTTTTCCTTGATATTTTGGGTCTACTGCAATGTTCTTAATTTCCATTTCAATCAGACTGTTTTCAACTAATACAATAATGCCTACAATTTTCCGATTCTCCAATGTTACATAAACTTTACCTTTTTTAATATAACTTTCCACCATTTCTTTTGATGGATCAGCCAATAATAACAGTTTCCAATGTTCATCAGTTACATTTTTTATTTCAGAAAAATTGATCATCAAATCGTACCTACTTTATTTTTTTTCTTTCAATCTTGCTTTTAAATAGTTGATCGTATCATTTGTAGATACTTGAATTGGCAGATTTGTAAATCCATGATTACCATGCTCTAAAGCGATTAAAGTGACCATCTTTGGATTTTTGCGCGCAAATTCCTCTGATTGACTAAATGGTACAAGTGTATCTCCCGTGCCGTGAACGATAAAGATTGGTATTTTTGCATGTTTCACATATTGAATTGGACTCATCCTATTATATTCATCGGCCATTTGACCCGCTGTACTATTCATAAATCTTTCAACAATCTCTGTACTTCTTAAAGAAGGTGATTGATTCATAGTTGTTAAATCCGAAATTGGATACCATGCAATGATATAGTTAAGCTTTGGTTGTATATCAGCTTTAAGCCCTGTTAATAACGCCAAATGACCACCTGCTGAAGCTCCCGCTAAACCAATTTGTGACCGATCAATCCCTAGTTTTTTCGCATTTTTATAAACAAAGTTAATAGCTGTTTCTACATCACTGACAGGATCATTATAAGAATAATCCTTCGTTGAATAGAGCGTATAATCAATACTAATAGCACTATAGCCTTCTTTTACAATTTCTTCAAAAACAGTTTTCCATCTTTTATTTAATTCCTTACTACCATGCTTCCATGAACCGCCATGAACAAAAATCAATACAGGTGATGGACCGCGATGATTGATTGACTTGTATAAATCAAAGGTTTGAGGAAGTCGGGCAGGTTCTGTATAAAGAATATCTTTTTGCACTGTATATTCTATTTGGTTTTTTGGATGATTCGTTGATTCATCTTGTAACATTCTGATACAAACGAAAGTGATTGCAAAGATGATGACAAAAATTGTAGCTTTCTTCAAATTTCCATTCACCTTTCTCCTTTTTCTTAAAGTCTCTGTTTTGAGAAAAAATTCACAAAAACTTCTGCTAATAAATGGTCCGTTCAAGAACCCATATTGAACAATTCAGCAACGAAGGTTTGTTTATTCACTTAAAATGACATTGAATTATACCGATTTAATCACAAGCTCTTTTATAAAATATTAATAAAAAGAGGCTAACTCAACCATGCTTTTACTCATTATATTATGTAGACCTTTTAATTAATCATCTACATATTACATTGAGAAAACATCATTAAGCAAACCTCACTGTTTATTTATTTAATTACCGTTAGATATAATATTCCCACTAGTAGAAAGATCCCACATACAACAAATAATATTTTCGCCAACTTTTCCATTTTGATCCCCTTTTAAATCTGAATAAATCTTGTGTTTATTTTAAGTCTACTACAGTTACTCCGATACCGCCTTCAGAAGCAGCACCATAACGATAGGATTTTACGGATCGATGATTTTTTAAATAGTCTTGTACACCTTGTCTTAATGCACCTGTACCTTTTCCATGAATAATATTAATTCGCGGATAACCAGCTAATAATGCATCGTCAATATACTTTTCTACACGGATTAGTGCGTCTTCATAACGTTCGCCTCTTAAATCCAATTCAAGATTCACGTGAAAATCTTTTCCTTTAACAGCTGTAACTGTACGTTCTTTAACAACCTTTGGCGCACTGACGAACTCAATATCACTTTCTTTTACTTTCATTTTAATGATACCAAGTTGAACCTGCCACTCACCTTCACTGATTTGATTTAGTAGTGTACCTTTTTGATTAAAGCTGATTACTTTTACTTCGTCACCTTCACGAAGTTTTCTTTGTTTTTTCGGTGTAACTTGTGGGACAGATTTCTTAGGAGCATATGGAATTGCGCCTTCTAATCTAGTTCTAGCTTGAATTAACTCATGATCCTTAATTGAAGATAATTCAAGGTTTTTAAGTTCTCTAAGCTCTTTTATAATATCTTCCGCTTCCTGTTGAGCAGTTCTTATTCTCTTTTTCGATTCTTCCTGTGCTTCACGATATAAATCATCACGATGCTCATAGAAATCCATCATTTGCTTTTGTAAATCTTTGAAAATACGTTCCGATTCTTTACGGTAGTCTTCGGCTTCTTTCCACTCGGATTCTGCACCTTTTCGACTCGTTTCTAATGAAGCAATCATATTTTCAACTTCATTACTTTCTTCACTTACATGGTTTCTAGCTTTATCAATTACATGATTAGATAACCCTAATCTTCTTGAAATTTCAAATGCATTACTTCTACCAGGAACACCAATTAATAATCGATAAGTAGGACTTAAAGTTTCAACATCAAATTCTACACTAGCATTCATAACATGCTCTCGATTATAACTATAGGCTTTTAGTTCAGGATAGTGTGTAGTTGCAACAACTCTTGCCTCATAATCGCTTACTTCATCAAGAATTGAAATTGCTAAAGCAGCCCCTTCCCCGGGATCAGTTCCAGCTCCAAGCTCATCAAATAAAACTAAGCTATTATGATTCACATGCTTTAAAATATCAACAATATTTACCATATGAGATGAGAAAGTACTCAAGCTTTGCTCAATTGACTGTTCATCACCAATATCAGCAAATACCTGCTCAAATACGCAAATCTCTGAGCCATCGAGAGTTGGAATTTGTAAACCGGACTGCGCCATTAGTACACAAATCCCGATTGTTTTTAAAGTTACTGTCTTACCACCTGTATTTGGTCCTGTTATAACAATAGTTGTAAAATCCTTACCTAATTCAATATCATTAGCTACAACAACATCTCTTGGAATTAGAGGATGACGTGCTTTTTTCAATTTAAAATATCTGTCATTATTTAAAATTGGTTTACTAGCCTTTATGTGGTGCGAGTAATTTGCTTTTGCGAATAAAAAGTCCATTTCTGATAAAATTTCAACATTTTGTAAAAGATCTGATGAAGATTCTGCAACTTCACCTGTAAGCTGCATTAAGATTTTTTCAATCTCTTGCTCTTCTTTTACTTTAGCTTCTTGAAGACTATTATTTAATGTAACAACAGCTTGTGGCTCAATAAATAATGTTTGTCCAGAAGATGACTGATCGTGAACGATTCCACCATAAACATGTCTATACTCTTGTTTAACCGGAATAACAAAACGATCGTTACGAATTGTCACAATCGAATCTGATAACATTTTTTGAGCGTTATTCCCTCTAGTTAAACTTTCTAATTTTTCTCGAATACGACTTTCAGCAGTTCGAACTTGCTGACGTATTAAACGTAGCGTGACACTTGCATCGTCTAACACTTCTCCATTATCGCCAATCGCCGCTTTAATATTTTTATCAAGCTCTAATAGCGGAATGATTTGATTACTTAATGATTCTAAATAAGGAATTTCTACTTCATTTTCTAATAAGCCCTCTATAAAACGAATCATTTGTCTACCAGCATACGTAACACCTGATATGGCAATTAATTCAGAAGGTGCTAAAGTGCCACCAATTTCCGCTCTTTTTACTTGCATTCTTATATCAGATAATCCACCAAGTGGTACATTCCCACGTAATCGAATAACTTTTACTGCCTCATCCGTTGATTCATGTAATTCCACAACTTCCTCGAAATCAGTACTTGGCATTAAATTTCGAATTCGTTCCTTACCAAGTGATGAAGATGCGTGTTTTAATAATTGTTCTTTTATTTTATCGTACTCTAATACTCGTAATGTTCGTTGCATAAGGTAACCTCCTTACATACGATTACGTTTTCCTTCGATTAAACGCAATAGTTCATGTAATTCAAATGTATTTACTATATTCTCTTTTTTCAACCAGGCTTTTTTGGCCGCGCTTACCCCAATCGTCATATGATCTAACATATCGATGTTATGGGCATCTGTATTAATAGAGATTTTAACGCCAGCTTCCCTGGCCATTATTAACATGTCTTTATTTAAATCCAAGCGATTTGGATTCGCATTTAATTCCAAAATAGTGCCTGTTTCTTTTGCTACAGAAATTAATTCTTCAGCATTCACCTTATAACCCGCTCTTCTGCCAATTTTTCTACCGGTCGGATGTCCAATCATACTAACATACGGATTTCTCATCGCATTTTTTAATCGCATCATGATCGTTTCCTCATCTTGACTAAAACTTGAGTGAATCGAAGCAATGACAAAATCCATTGAGCGCAACACATCATCCTCGTAATCTAAAGATCCGTCAGGTAAAATGTCCATTTCAACTCCATGAAGAATTGTAAAATCAGTATATTTTTCATTTAAACGTTGAATCTCTTCCTTTTGTTTCCAAAGGCGTTCAGGTGTTAATCCATTCGCAACTTTTAAATATTGTGAATGGTCAGTAATTGCGATATATTTATAGCCTTTTGCTCTACAAGCTTCAGCCATTTCCTCAATTGAAAATCCACCGTCACTCCAAGTAGAGTGCATATGAATATCTGTTTTTATATCTTCTAATTTAATTAAAGGATAGTCTGTTGTGAAATTTGCAACTTCTTTACCATCTTCTCTAATTTCTGGTGGAAAACACGGTAAATTAAAATGAGCGTAGAAGTCTTTTTCATTCTCGAATGTCAAAACTTCGCCAGTGTTTACGTCTTCAACACCATACTCACTTATTTTTTCATCACGCTCTTTTGCTAATTGACGCATTGCAACATTATGATCCTTTGATCCAGTAAAATGGTGTAATGTTGTAGCAAACTCTTTCGGTTGAATGATTCGAAAATCCACTGAAATTTCATATTCAACGCCTTTTAAGACAAGCGAAACTTTTGTATCACCAGCTGCAATGACGCGAACAATTTCTGGCATCGATAATAATTGTTCTCTTACGTTTTCTGGATGATTTGAAGCAATAATGAAATCCAAGTCCTTTACCGTCTCACGAACTCTTCGTAAGCTACCAGCACGTGAGAATTTGTCTACAGCGTTCATCTTTGATAAATATGCTTCAATTTTATCTGCGATTGGTAGAACGTCTGCTAATGGCAATCTTTCAGGTTGTTTTCCAAACTCTTCTATAGAGTCTAAAATATTTTTTTCAGTTTTTTTCCCGAAGCCAGCAAGACCTTGAAGCTTTCCATTTACACAAGCTTCTTTTAATTGCTCCATGCTTTCAATCTTCAACTCTTGATAAAGCTTGGCTACTTTTTTCCCACCTAATCCTGGTAGTTTTAATAATGGTAATAATGTTTTTGGAAGTGATTCTTTTAGCTCATCTAATACTGTGCTTTTTCCAGTTTTGATGTACTCTTCTATAACAGCTGATGTCCCTTTTCCTATTCCTTTTATCGCTGTAAAATCTTCTATTTGTTCTAAGCTTCTTTCATCTGTTTCTAAAGCATTTGCCGCTTTACGGAAAGCTGATATTTTAAAGGCATTTTCACCTTTTAATTCTAAATAAGTTGCAATTTGTTCTAATAACTTTATCAGTTCTTTTTTGTGCATCCCATTCACCTACTTAATTTTTTAATACAATCTTAACTAACTTCATTCATTTAATAGATCATCGTATTTGACATTCCATTCCAAAGTTCCATTAGTTGTGTAGAAACAAAAGGCGTATTTTGAACGATAAAATAAGCTATCTTTGAATTATGTAGTAATGTATGTAGCGCTTCAATCGGTAAAATAAGCGCAATAAAAAGTGCTAGTACTGAAAATAAATAGACCTCGATTAAGCCTAAAATTCCACCTAATAGCGAATTTACTTGTTTTAACAATGGTAATTGGAATACCCCATTTAATAATGAACCTAAGAAAGATATCACTAAACGGGTTCCAATAAACAGTAATGCAAACGCAACAATTTCATATATGAATTGTTCAAAATTAACAATTTGGTTACTAGTTATATTAATAGGAAATAATTTTTTCAGTGTGATAGCAGTCTGCTCGTAATAATGATAAGCTATGTATAAAGATAATAAAAAACCTAATAGTCTAATTAGACTACTAATAAATCCTCTTCTCCAGCCTGTAAATACGCCGAGTATTAATAATACAATTAAAATAATATCAATCATTGTTTTCCTTCTCACTTTTAGCTTCTTTAAGTAATGTTTCGAGTTGTTCCGCTCTTTCTTTTAATTTAACATAATCACTTACTATATTAACTGCTGTTAATACAGCTAATTTATTTGTATCCAAAAATGGATTTTTATGATTTATTTCTTTCATTTTTTCATCTACAATTGAGGCAACATGACGAATATGTTCTGTTGATTCGTCACCAGTAATTAAATATTGTTGCCCATAAATAGATACATTAAGTTTTTGTTTTGATGAAGAATTGGACAACTTCTTACCTCCATTCAGTTAAACATTCTAACTTAAACTATAACATGAACTGATGTGCAAGTGAAAGTTTTGGCAATATTACAAGATAAAGGAGAAATATATGGCAAACACTGTCCTTACAGTTTCAGGAGAAACTCTACTAAAGATGCAGGATCATTACAAAAATGGTATTCAACCCAAAGTACCACAGGGTGGTCTTTTTTTAGCAAAATCTAATGGTTGTACAATTACAGCCTATAAATCTGGAAAAGTTATGTTCCAAGGTTCAAATTGCGGGACAGAAATAAGTAAATGGGAAGGAAAATCAGCTGTTCCAAAAGCGGCTAAAAAAATGCCTTCAAATCAACATAATTTACCAAGTAACTTTTCAAGTCTATCTGTAATTGGAAGTGATGAAGTAGGAACTGGAGATTATTTTGGTCCGATGACAGTTGTAGCTTCCTTTGTAGAACCTAGTCAATTCGAGTTATTAAAAGAGCTTGGGGTTAAAGATTCAAAAGAACTAAATGATGAAGAAATTTGTAAAATTGCTAAAAAAATAATTCATATTGTCACTTATAGTCTTTTAGTTTTACACAATGATAAATACAATGACATGCAAGAAAAAGGCTACAATATGAATAAATTAAAAGCCCTTCTACATAATCAAGCAATAAGAAATATCATTAGAAAGCTAGAAAATAAGCATTATGATGCAATCTTAATCGATCAATTTACACCTCCTAATTTATATTTTGGATATTTAAAAGGGACAAAAGAAGTGATTCGAGACAAAGTTCAATTTGCAACAAAAGCAGAAGGAATACATTTATCTGTTGCTGTTTCCTCTATTCTTGCACGTTATTCTTTTTTACAACAAATGGATCTCTTAAGTGAAAAAGCTGGCATGACATTACCTAAAGGCGCGGGAGCAAAGGTTGACCAAGCAGCTGCAAAATTCATACGTGCAAAAGGCTTTGAAGCATTAAGAAGCTTTACAAAACTGCATTTTGCTAATACTGAGAAAGCATTGAAAATTGCTAAAAAATAAGTTTTGTTCATAACAACTTTTTATAGCTAAATTAAAACAAAAAAGCTGTATTCTAAATGAAGATTTCACTTAGAATACAGCATCTACGATAAAGAAAATAAATCCTAATAAACTAGCAAGCTGTTTTTGCTTCTTATATCGAAGCGACGGTCTTGATAAAAAGTATAAACAAATTAAGAATCCAAAAGGGATTGGTAGCCAAAACAATCGAAATGGTAATGAAGATACTACATAATATCCGATCATTTGAAAGCCTAGATTATTTACATCTCTTTTAATTGCCTCTTTGTAAACGACTAATAAACCTATTAGAAACCCAACATACAGTAGAAAAACAAACATCTTCCACCTCCAAGATTGTCCTATTATTAAACTATTCATATACTGCTTGTCTAAGGACACATAATGAAAAATGTTCATACATATGCATTACATAAATAAATAGATTATGGAGTTGATGCTGGGAATGATCACTAGTGAATTAGAAGGGCTTATTCAAACCGTTTCACAAGATATTTTAGCTTTACCTAATCCAGACTATAAACCAAATTCTTCAAAATGGTCTAAAAAAGAAATTCTTGGACATTTATGCGACTCGGCTACAATGAACCATAAAAGATTTATTGACAGACTTTATTCACATGAAGATATAAAACTTGAACTTTACAAACAAAATCATTGGGTCGAATTTAACGACTATCAAAATTGCTATACGATTGATGAAGTGTTAACACTTTGGATCGCCTTAAACCAACGAATCGTTAAAACTATGAAAACCATAGCCACCGAAAAATTAGCCTTACAATTCAACGTTAGTGAAAATGAGAAGGTCACATTAGAATGGTTATATTCGGATTATGTAGAACACTTAAAGCATCATTTAAAACAAATATTTGATCAGAAATAAGGTGTAAACATGAAATTTCAAATAAAGAAAAACCCATTTTTAGTCGCACTCATTCTTTGTTTAATCCCAATTATTCTCCTCGTTCCAATAGGTAGTTTTATTGAAGGTGAAGGACAAATCATGAGCATCGTTATTTTTATTCTCATTTCACCAGTCATCATCGTACTAGTTTGGGCGTTATTTCATTCTTACCATGAATTTACCGGTACTGAGTTTATTTCAATATTTGGCTATATAAAAATAAAGATTCCTTTTCAAGAAATCAAAAAAGTAGGATTTTCGTTAAATCCTATTTCATCCCCATCTTGGACATTTAAACGTTTAAAAATTGAATATAAAAAATTTGAATTCGCATTATTATCACTCCCAAAGGATGAAGAGCTTTTTTTAAGCGAGCTCCAAAAACGATGTCCACAAGCGGAAATTAGAGATCGTAATGGCAATCTGTTTTCCGACAAAGAAGAAGTAAAATAAGTTTTTATTAAAAATACACAGTTGAGCTTCATTTAAAAAATATGAAGACTATCTCTTTTTTTAGCAATTTGATTCGAGATACCATCGTTTATTCTTTTTTTGATAAATCATATTCGATATACTCGTCTCAAAAGAGTGTTTCTTTAAGAATTTATAACCATTAAGACAATAGTTGATTACAATGGAAGGTGCGCGATCCTTGAGGAATTTGCTGGGAGGCTGAGACCCCGCAGGGCAAGTAAGGTAGGCATGCTAAAACCACGACGTCCTGTCGTAACGCATGCATGATCCACATCCTGTGGACCCGAGGCTCAGCTCCGCCCTACGGAAAGGGAGCATCCTGGAGTTGTAATCAGCTAACGCATTCTTAAATACATATCAATGTTTTTCATACAGCCACACAATAAAAAAGAACCCATATAAACTATGGGTTCTAATTTTTTAGTTATTAATATACTTCTCAAAAACATAACCAAAATCTTTAACTTTATATTGTTCTCTTGATTTCATCAACCACTCGAAAGCCGCTTCGTTAATTTCTTTAAAATTATTTACAACGCTGTTTTCATTACTTGAAACACGACTTAGTGTTGTAGATGCTAATTCAATACTTTCCTTAGCAAAGCCTAGTTTAACTTCGTTTTCATGACAAATCTCAGCGATCATTAATAATGCTTTATATAGGTCCTTTAACTGTTCAATGTGTTTTTTATGTACATCAATCGAGAATTCTTTACCACCGATATTGAATTTAATTTCAACATCCAAATCAATCGTACCAGCAGTTTCTAGAACAACGTGAGAAATTTTATAAGTATGATAATTATATCGATGAAGTGTACGTTTTTTACTGATTGCGCTAGTTCCGTCTAAATGAATTAACGCTTTATTTGTGAAACAATACTCATCTGTTTTTGATTTAATTAAAAAATAGATTTTCTCATCATCTTCATGCATTACGTAATCATCAGAATCGACCTTGTCATAGTTTTTAGGCTCGATGACACTACCTACATCACTTAAACCAAGCATATCTGCTGCGACTTTACCAAACATGTAAATTCCTCCTCAAAAGATAAGAATAGTGAATTTGGGAGAATAAGTTTTTCTTCTCCGCTATCCTTACTTTATTACTTTATTTAGCTTCTAGACATAATAAGTATACATATTTATTTTTTAATAGTCTTTCATTATCTTTTATATCAGGGGAGATACTAACTGATTCCATCGAATCATTTCCTTCCACAAATGCTCCAAGTGCCATTTCTTTTCCTTTTACTATTTCATGTTTTCCTTCAATGTGTTCAAAAAGTGACATATTAGTTTGGTCTGGTTGTTTATATAATGTTTGGCCGGTACTATGCCCATTACCATTTGCAAAAATGATGTCCCATTCATATGTATTTTTCGTTTCAAGCTGAAGTTGACGTTTAAATGTAAGATAGTAAATTTCTTCATCATCCTTTAGAATACCCATTGCGATACCACCGATTGTATGCACTAATTTACCATTAGAATACACTTTAATTTTTGCTTCCAATGATTGTATATCTGTTGAATTATTTAATTTCAATTTATAAATCGCTAATTTTTGACTATCCTCCCCAAGAATATTTAGTGTATTCATTTCAGACTTAGTCATTTTATAATTTTCCACAATACTGTTTTTTTCTATAATCTGCGGTAAAGTTTCGTCTTTATTGCAGCTTACTAAAAAAATGACTACTAATAATAGATAAGTGATTTTCCTCACTATTTCCCACCTCTAAACTTTCATTTACTAAAATATGGTTATTCAATTAAGATTTATGTATTCCTCTTTTCCTTTTCAAGTGTTTTCATATAGTCGATTTTGTTAATGGGTGATGACTGAATTTTCCTTACTTCATCATGCAATCCCTTCTTTTCTGTCAGCACATTAATTTACCATTGAACACTTACCTAGTTGCAGACTATAATTAGTAAGTGACTGTTTAAATTACGTTCTAAATAGAACATTTTAATATAACGAAAAAAATAGAAAAGGTGTAGATCAATGAGTATATTAACTGTAAAAAACTTAAGCCACGGTTTTGGTGATCGCGCAATATTTAATGATGTATCATTCCGTTTACTAAAGGGAGAACATATCGGTCTAATCGGTGCTAATGGTGAAGGTAAATCGACTTTCATGAATATTGTAACAGGAAAACTTCAACCTGATGAAGGTAAAGTTGAATGGTCTAAAAAAGTGCGTGTTGGATATTTAGATCAACATGCGGTATTGCAAGCAGGAATGACAATTCGTGACGTATTAAAAAGTGCATTCCAATATATGTTTGATATGGAAAATGAAATCAATGATTTATACGTAAAAATGGCCGATGCAACTCCAGAGGAAATGGAGAAAATGCTTGAAGATGTTGGCGTGCTACAAGATACATTAACAAATAACGATTTTTATATTATCGATGCAAAAGTTGAAGAAATTGCTCGTGGTTTAGGTTTAGAAGATATTGGTCTTGAACGTGATGTAACTGAATTATCAGGTGGTCAAAGAACAAAAGTTCTTTTAGCAAAGCTTCTTTTAGAAAAACCAGATATCTTATTATTAGATGAGCCTACTAACTATTTAGATGAGCAACATATTGAATGGTTAAAACGTTATTTAAATGAATATGAAAATGCATTTATTTTGATTTCACATGATATTCCATTCTTAAATAGTGTTATTAATCTAATTTATCACATGGAAAATCAGGAATTAAATCGTTACGTTGGAGATTACAATAATTTCATGAACATTTATGAAATGAAAAAATCACAACTAGAATCAGCTTACAAACGCCAACAGCAAGAAATTTCAGAGCTGAAAGACTTTGTTGCTCGAAACAAAGCTCGTGTTTCTACTCGTAATATGGCAATGTCGCGCCAAAAGAAACTTGATAAAATGGACGTGATCGAGCTTGCAAGAGAAAAGCCAAAACCAGAGTTTGATTTCAAACCAGCTCGTACTTCTGGAAAACTAATATTTGAAGCTAAAAACCTTGTTATTGGTTATGACGAACCACTTTCACAGCCTTTAAATCTTCGAATGGAACGTGGTCAAAAAGTTGCTTTAGTTGGTGCGAATGGTATCGGTAAAACAACTTTAATGCGTAGTTTACTTGGTGATATTAAACCAATTTCAGGTGAAGTTGAACGAGGAGAATTCCTTCATATTGGATACTTTGAACAAGAAGTAAAAAGTGATAACAATAAAACATGTATTGATGAAGTTTGGGACGAATTCCCTTCATTTACACAATACGAAGTTCGTGCTGCGCTTGCGAGATGCGGTTTAACAACAAAACATATCGAAAGTAAAGTATCTGTATTAAGTGGTGGAGAAAAAGCCAAAGTTCGTTTATGTAAATTAATGAATAATGAATCAAACTTACTTGTACTAGATGAGCCGACCAACCACTTAGATGTAGATGCAAAAGAAGAATTAAAACGTGCACTGAAAGAATTTAAAGGTAGCATTTTAATAATCTGTCACGAACCAGAATTTTACCAAGGTCTAGTAACAGACGTATGGAATGGTGAAAATTGGACTACGAAAGTATTTTAATAATAGCCGCTAAACAGTATTTCTTTTATTAAGATACACATACAAAAGGGAGCAAATTAACGTAACATGTTAATTTGCTCCCTTTTATTATTGAATTACGAAAACATATTAAAAGATTCAGTCTCTCTTTTTTATTATGAAAGTGTAATATTTTGACCTAGTTTAGTCGTCCATTCCCTAGGATTTTTTCGTTTTTTAGAAACTTTTGGCATTGTATTGATATAACCGATATGAAGTGCGCCCAATATTTTTCTATTCGCTGGGATACCCATTTCTTTGTAAAATTGTTGATCAAAAATATACGGGTTTGTACGCCAAACCATTCCAATATTTTTTTCCCAAGCAGCTAATTGTAAATTTTGAACAAATGAACAGGTTGCACCAATTGCTTCTAAATTCTTTTTTTCATTATCTGAATGATCTGTTGTTATAATCAAATGCATAGGCGTGTCAATAATATATGATTTAAAAAACTCAACAGATTTCTTTATTTTTTCAACAGTATATGTCTCTGTTAACTCCATTCTTTCATAACTATCTACGACTTTTGAAGCATAAAATTCTTTTTCATTTTCTTCTGAAATCATGATAAATTGCCATGGCTCTTCTTTACTATGAAAAGGAGCATAAGATGCTACTTCCAAAAGTTCCATCAAAATCTCTTCAGAAATTGGGTCTTTTTTTGTATCTCTAACAGTTCTTCTATTTTTGATTGTATCTAAAATTGTCATTTATTTGTAATCTCCTTAATTGGAATCGATTCATCTATTATTATAAATGTAATTGATAATCATTTTCAATAAAAACAAGTATTTATTAGAAAACTTTAAAATTTACTAAAAAAATCTATCATCATTCAATAAAACTGTTTTTGTATCGATCATTGTTAATTTAGAATGCGTTAGTTGATTACAACTCCAGGATACTCCCTTTCCGTGAGGCGGAAATGGTAGGCATGCTAA
>NZ_JBALMS010000052.1:0-21976 GCF_036962205.1 Bacillus sp. JJ664
TCACAAAATGATTTAAATACGCTTAGATTATAGTATTCATACATTAACAGAGTTTATTTTTAACTGGTTAACATAGAATGAAATAGAGTTATTACGAAGGATTGACTGTCATTAATTAAAGGATTAAGGAGTTGAGATAGATCATGAAAGTTAAAGATGTATTAAGATACTTTGGGGTTAGTGTCATGTTTTTATTTGGAGCAATTTCGTTAATAAAATATCTTAAGGAAGATGAATTCTTTATGAATTTATTCATCGGTTTTGCATTAGGTGTCATTCTGTTCATCACTTCATTACTAGTAAAAGAGGAAGATGAGAAAAAAGAGAAATCATTGTAAAAGAAAAGCCACCTCTAAAATAGAGGTGGCCATAGGAAGAATAGGATAAATGGTAACCAAATTATCTATGCATAAAAGTGCACTAAGAGATTTTTACGTTTGCGTATCGTTCGTCATCCGTTATCCGTAAATATAGTAACCTGTAACACTTTATCCGTTTGCGTAGCTCCCATGAGTGTCCAATTTTTAATTCTTCCTATCCTCACAAGAAAGTCTCATTCTTGTGAGGTATTAAAAATAATCACTGCCATCGAATGGTATATTAATAGAGAAGTTTTTTGCATCGATTAAACCAGATAATCGAGTTACTTTACGTTCCAATTTTAAAGCTTTTTGTCTATAGTCTTCAGGATTGAAATATAGTTTTTCAACAATAATACTATCAGTTCCATACATTGGTTGAATTCGTTCTTTTTTACTTGCAAACTCTTTTGCAGATTGGACTTCTGCACGAAGTTGTTTAGCAAATTCGATCGCCTCTGTAATGGATAGCTCCATATTTTCAATCATGATTGTATTTTCGATATTCGCTTTTTGCATTAAGTAATCTAATTTACGGAAATCAGCACGTACTTTTGCTAAATCGCTTTCGATTTGAGTCATATTGCGAGCTAAAGTAGGAAGCGGTTGGCCTTTTTCCACTTCAACACTTGAATTTTCTTCAAGTTCTTCTATTAATTCTCTAATCCTTTTTGAAAGAATATGTCTAATATTTAATGCTTCCGCTAATGTAATCTGGTTCATAAATGGCTCCTTCTCTAATGAAAATAAGAATTGAGTTTTTATTATAATATTTTAATGAAAGAATAAGAAGTAAAAAACTGTCATTTCTTTTATTTAATACTTTTGAACTATAAAGCTATTCCATAATCTTCTAATAGTTAGGAAGAATGTATTACTAATGTTTTGCATGTTAGTTTACTCTCTCATTCTTTAATAAGAAGGGTTTCGTAGATTTGCGCTCCAGGTTGCTCCCTTTCCGTGGGGCGTAGAGCTGAGCCTCCTCGGTAGGCCTGCGGGGTCTCATCCTTCCCGCATCTCCCACAGGAGTCTCGCACCTTCCGCTCCAATTACTCTACTTATAAACAGAGTGTTTAAAAAATAATAAAGAAACGAAATCTTAGATTATTTGGGTTAAAATTCTCCCTTTTAAGAAGAGCATTCGATTCGTCAGGACATCGTGTTTTTAGCATGTTTTTCATTTTTCCGAGTATGCGAGGACTCATAGTTCTCGCTACTCCCATAGAATTGTTGCTCTTACACTTCAATTATAATTACTTTTTTTTATAGATATTTTTTCATAAAAAAATGGCAACTACATGTAGTTGCCATTTTCGTATGTTATTTGCGTAATTTTAAAACTAACTCTTCGTCAGGCGTAACATAGACCGTATTGTTTTGTTCGTAAATAACGAATCCTGGTTTTGAGCCATTTGGTTTCTTTACATGGCGAATTTCTGTGTAGTCGACTGGAACTGAACTGGATTGACGAGCTTTGCTAAAGTATGCAGCAATGATCGCAGCTTCTTTGATTGCAGTTTCACTTGGTTCTTTTGCACGGATGACTACGTGAGAACCTGGAATATCCTTTGTATGGAACCAAAGTTCGTCTCTACTAGCAAGCTTGTTCGTTAAATAATCATTTTGTTTATTGTTTTTACCGACTAATAATAGTTCACCAGTTGTTGATACAAATTCATCAAGCGTTACTTTTTGTTTATTATTCTTTTGAGGTTTTTTTGATTTTTTCTTTCTAACATAACCTGTTTCAGCTAATTCTTCTCGAATTTCTTCTAAATCACGTGGTGAAGCCGATTCGATTTGTTGTAATACGGTTTCTAAGTAATCATTTTCCTCAATTGTAAGCTTGATTTGCTCATGTATATGAGCGACTGAATTTTTTAATTTCGTGTATTTCGTAAAATATGATTGTGCATTTTCAGAAGGCGTTTTTAATGGAGATAATGGAATGGTGATCGTTCCACCGTTTTCATCATAATAATTAACGACCTCAACTTCTGTCATACCTTTTTTTAGCGCAAACATATTAGCTGTGATTAACTCACCTTGTAATTGGATTGCGTCTGCTTTTTCTGTATCTACTAAACTTCTTTCAAGCTTCTTAAGTTTTTTCTTGTTTTTAGATAATTCATTTTGTAATATTTTTTCTAGATCTCCACTTTGCTGTTTTACTCTGTCACGTTCTGCTTTTCCAAAATAAAAGACGTCTAATAATTCACTTAAGCTAGAGAAGGTCGTTTGCTCTCCCTTTAAATGAGTCATTTCAATAAAGTAAAATTGCTCTTTTGACTGGAAACGGTATAAAGAAGGAGTATATCTCCTTTCTTGAATATCATCTATTAAAGAAACGAATGATTCAAATAAGCTATCTTTATTTCGATACACAACCTCATTTGCAAATAATGGTGAAATTCCAGCAAATTCTTGTACAAGAACTTGCGCTGTTGGTTGGTCTTCATTTGAAATGATGTTAAGGAATTCTGCCTCAGTCATTTGAGCAAAAGGATCTTGTTTTTCTTGTTTAGGTGGTAAAACGTAACTAGAGCCTGGTTGAATGATACGATGACGGTTAACGGCCATCGGTACATGCTTAATACTGTCTAAAATAATCTGTCTTTCATCATCAAGTAATATAATATTACTATGTCTTCCCATTAATTCAATGATGAGTGTTCGGATTTGTTCGTCACCAACTTCATTTCTGCTTCTTACTCTCATCCTCACAATTCGTTCGCGTTCATTTTGTGTGATACTTTCGATGATTCCTCCATTTAAATGCTTTCGTAAAACCATCGTAAACATTGGAGGTTCTGAAGGTGTATCATAGTTTTGATCTGTAATATGAAATCGTGCATAACTTGGGTGTGCACTTAATAAAAGTTTATAATTTGCTCCATTTGCACGAATGGTTAGTAGAACTTCATACATACTTGGCTGTACGATTTTTGAAATTCTTCCGGTTGTTAATTTTGTGGCTACCTCACTTGTCATAGCCCCTGTAAAAAGTCCATCAAAAGACATAACATCACTTCCTAATCTATCAAACACTACTAAACTTCATGTTATCTTATCAATTCATAAAAAAGCATTTCCGAGCTAATTTGTTAAGGAATCAATTTTACATTATTTACCCTACGATTGTCACATCATTCCATTTATACGAGCTACATTTATTTTTCATCATTATATCATTTATTTGGACGAGTCTGAATATGCTTTTATGAGAGGTAAGGGGGACAACTTACCTAATGTAAAAATTAGGGGTGACAATTACATGAATTTTTATCGGATGAGAGCGGAAGAAGTTCTAAACGTAACAAATACGAACGTTTCCTCTGGTTTAACTGATGAGGAGGTAAGAAAAAGACGAGAAACTTTTGGGGCGAATGAATTAAGAGAATCGGAGAAAACTTCAAAACTCGTTTTATTTTTAAGTCAGTTCAATGATTTTATGGTGTTCGTATTATTAGGTGCAACAATTATCTCAATTTTTTTACATGAAGTAGTTGATGCAGTTGCTATTATGGCAATTGTATTGATTAACGGAGTTTTAGGTTATTTTCAAGAAGCAAAAGCCGAAAAATCTTTAGAAGCTTTAAAAGAATTAGCGGCTCCACAAGTTCAAGTATTAAGAAATGGCCAATATAAAAAACTGCCTTCGAAAGACTTAGTTGTCGGGGATATTATAAAGTTTTCTAGCGGTGATCGAATCGGTGCAGATATTCGTATTATCGAGGCATCAAGTTTATACATAGAAGAATCTGCACTAACAGGAGAATCATTGCCAGTCCAAAAACGTTTTGAATCAATTCAAGCTGAGGGTATTGGAATTGGTGATCAGGATAACATGGGCTTTATGGGCACACTCGTAACTCGAGGAAATGGTAAAGGTGTAGTTGTATCAACAGGTATGAAAACAGCTATGGGTCAAATTGCCGATTTGCTGCAAAATACAGATGCAACTGTAACACCATTACAAAGAAGACTTGAACAACTTGGAAAAATTTTAATTGTTGTTGCATTATTTTTAACTGCATTAGTTGTGTTTATTGGGGTGTATCAAGGTAACGAGTTATATCATATGTTTTTAGCGGGTGTGTCATTAGCAGTAGCTGCAATACCAGAAGGACTTCCTGCAATTGTAACAGTTGCTCTGTCACTAGGTGTGCAGAGAATGATTAAAAAGAAAGCCATCGTAAGAAAGCTTCAAGCAGTTGAAACACTAGGTTGTGCTTCTGTTATTTGTTCTGATAAAACAGGTACAATGACAGAAAATAAAATGACTGTTACAAATATTTGGTCTGGAGGATCTAGCTTCGAAGTTTCAGGAAATGGTTATGTAGTAGATGGGAAATTTACAAATAAAGAACGAACTGTTAATCCAACTTTAAATAAACAATTATTTCAAACACTAGTTTTTGGTTCAATTTGTAGCGATGCTCAACTGATTCAAAAGAAAAAAGAAATTGTTTTAGATGGCGATCCTACAGAAGGTGCAATTGTTGTAGCAGGATATAAAGCAGGAATAGACCGTGATTATGTAAATAACCATTTTACAAGAATTCATGAAATCCCATTTGATAGTACACGTAAAATGATGACGGTCGTTGTTAAAAATCGTGAAGGTGAACATTTTGTCATTACAAAAGGTGCACCAGATGTTTTACTTTCTAAATGTGATTCTATTTTATGGCATGAACGTGAAGAGAAATTAAATACATTTAGACAAAACGCTGTTGAAGATACAATCGCATCTTATGCTAATAATGCGCTTCGAACAATTGCTATTGCTTTTAAACCAATTCATGCAAATTCAGTTTTGAATGATAGAGATCTTGAAGATAATTTAACTTTTATCGGATTACAAGGAATGATTGATCCACCAAGAGCGGAAGTTGCACAAGCTGTACAAGAGTGTAAAGAAGCGGGGATCCGCACGATTATGATCACTGGGGATCATAAATTGACTGCGGCTAGTATAGCAAGAAAACTAGGCATTTTGAGAGAATCAGGAAATGTAGTAGAAGGGAAAGAATTAGATTCACTAACGGTTGAACAAATTCAAGAATTTGTAGAAGACACTGCTGTATTTGCACGAGTGACACCAGAACATAAATTGAAAATTGTTAAAGCGCTTCAAGCAAATGGCCATGTAGTAGCGATGACAGGCGATGGTGTAAATGATGCACCTGCAATAAAAGCTGCTGATATTGGTATCTCAATGGGGATTACTGGTACAGATGTAGCAAAAGAGGCTTCTGCTTTGATTTTACTTGATGATAATTTCGCGACAATCAAATCAGCAATTAAAGAAGGCCGGAATATTTACAGTAATATTCGTAAGTTTATTCGTTATTTACTCGCATCGAATGTCGGAGAAATATTAGTTATGTTGTTTGCGATGTTATTAGCACTTCCACTACCATTAGTGCCAGTTCAAATTTTATGGGTAAACCTAGTAACTGATGGATTACCAGCAATGGCTCTAGGTGTAGATTCAGCAGAAGATGATGTAATGAAAAGAAGTCCGAGATCTTTGTCAGAGGGTATTTTTGCAAGAGGTTTAGGATGGAAAATTATTTCAAGAGGCTTCTTAATAGGTTTTGTGACATTAATTGCGTTTATCATTTCATATAATCAACATCCAGAAGAATTAGCATATGCTCAAACTGTTGCGTTTTCAACGTTAGTATTAGCACAATTAATTCATGTGTTTGATTGCCGAAGTGAGCGTTCGATTTTCCATCGAAACATATTTGGAAACATGTATTTAATTGGGGCTGTTATTGTTTCTGTATTATTGATGCTTGTTGTAATCTACTATCCGCCTCTTCAACCGATTTTTAAAACATTACCAATCCAATTAAGGGACTGGATCTTAATCGGTGGTCTTTCAGCACTTCCAACATTTATGCTAGCAGGGGCGTTATTTAAAAAGAAAAAATAATTTATGAACAAAATGGATTACAAATTTAAAATATGTTATAATCTCTTAAGGTAGTAGAGGTATGCTCTATTACCTTTTCTCTTTTTCATAATTGAAAGTTAATACATACTAAAAAATAAGAGAAAATTTCTGTATTGGAAGTGGAACAATGGTTGTAAGTATGACAGGGTATGGAAAAGCCATTTTGTCAAATGAACAGTACAAAATACATATTGAAATGAAAGCAGTAAATCATCGATACTTAGAGTCGATTGTACGTATGCCAAGACAATTATTAGCATATGAGGATTCAATTAAAAAAATCGTATCTGAGTATACTAGTCGAGGTCGAGTTGAAGTTTTTGTTACAATTGAAGGTTTGTTACAACGTACATTACAAATAGATGAAGGCTTAATTAAACAATATAAAGAAGCGATTGAAAATTTAGCAGTTGGGGAGTCAATATATAATCCAATTGATTTATTAAAGCTTCCAGAAGTTACGACTGTAAGTGAAGTCGAACAGATTAATGATAATTTTGAACAATTATTAGTAACGGCGACAAAAAAGGCATGTGAGCAATTTTTTGAATCAAAGTGTAAAGAAGGTAGTCAATTAAAGAAAGACTTACTTGAAAGACTATCTGCGATTGAAGAGTGTAAAAAACACATTACTGAACAAGCACCACTTGTTATTAAATCTCATCGTGAAAAATTACTTGCAAAATTAGCAGATGTTGAATTAGCAAACGTAGATGAGCAAAGATTATTAACAGAGATTATGATTTTTGCTGATCGTTGTGATATTTCTGAAGAATTAGTTCGACTAGCAAGTCATTTAGAACTTTTTAGCGAAACGTTAGAATTGAAAGAATCTATTGGAAGAAAATTAGATTTTATCGTTCAAGAAATGAATCGAGAAGTAAATACAATTGGTTCCAAAGCAAATTCATTAGAAATTTCAAAGCAGGTTGTTGAAATTAAAAATAATCTTGAAAAAATTAGAGAACAAGTCCAAAATATCGAATAAATGAAGTGAAAGATTTGTTTATAGAGTCTAATGTCCGGTAACAATGGGAATTAGAAGACTAGTTAATTGTATGAATTGACTCAAGCTCTGGGATGATATAATGGATTAACCTTTAATAATTTACTGTCTATAGATTAGAAGGGTAGGGTCATGAATGAGACATGAAAGAGGCTTACTAATCGTACTATCAGGACCATCTGGTGTAGGTAAAGGTACAGTACGAAAAGCTATTTTTGAAAACAAAGATTTAGACTTACAATATAGTATTTCAATGACAACAAGACAACCTCGTGAAGGGGAAGTACATGGTGTAGACTATTTCTTTACAACGAAAGAAGATTTCCAACAACGTATTGGAGAGAATAAATTTCTAGAATGGGCTGAATTTGTAGGCAACTTCTACGGAACGCCTATTGAATATGTTGAAAAAACTTTAAGTGAAGGAAAAGACATTTTCCTGGAAATTGAAGTTCAAGGAGCTCTTCAAGTAAAGAAAGCATTCCCAGAAGGGATCTTTATCTTCTTGGCACCACCAAGTATGAGCGAGCTTCAAAATCGCATCGTAACTAGAGGTACAGAAACTGAAGACATCATCTTAAATCGTATGAATGCAGCTAAAGAAGAAATTGAAATGATGGATGCTTATGATTATGTAGTAGAAAATGACCAAGTTGAATTAGCTTGTGAGCGAATTAAAGCAATCATGATTAGTGAGCATTTAAAACGTGAACGAGTTGCAAATTATTATAAAAGAATGATGGAGGCAGAATAAACTATGTTATATCCTTCGATTGACCGTTTATTAACTAAATTAGATTCAAAATACACACTTGTAACAGTTGCATCAAAACGTGCTCGTGAAATGCAAGTAAATAAAGATCCACGAGTTGAAAAGCCTGTATCTGATAAATTCGTAGGTAAAGCACTTGAAGAAATCAATGCTGGACTTTTATCTTACAGAAAACTTGAAGAAATAAAAGAAGACTAAAACTTACACGTGTGACGAGGCTGTCCCAAACATTGCTATTATCTCTATATGACTGAAAGGACAACATGGTGTTAGACACTATTTCCTTCATTCATAGTGATCTAGCAATGGTATCGGGACAGTCTTATTTTTTGTGAGCCTTAATCAATTTAATTCAAACACATTTGTGGTATCTTAGAAATAAACAATCAAAAGACCTATTTTTTGACAAATATGAAAGATAGATTAAGATTTGAAAGGGTGAAGGTGAGTTGGAACAAAAAAATATACTCCTTTGTGTTACTGGTGGTATTGCAGTATATAAAGCTGCGGCTCTTACTAGTAAACTCGTGCAAGCAGGATATAACGTTAAAGTGATGATGAGTCCTTCTGCTACAAAATTTGTGACACCATTAACGTTTCAAGCATTGTCAAGAAACGATGTATATACAGATACATTTGATGAAAAAGATAGTTCAAAAATTGCTCATATAGATTTAGGGGATTGGCCAGATTTAATCATAGTTGCCCCCGCGACAGCGAATACAATTGGTAAGCTTGCAAATGGCTTAGGAGATGAGATGATCCAAGCTACATTACTTGCTGCTACTAAACCAATATGGATTGCTCCGGCTATGAATGTAAATATGTATCATCATCCAATTGTTCAAAAAAACATGAATACTTTAAAAGAAATTGGATGTAAATTGATTGAACCAAATGAAGGTTATTTAGCATGTGGTTATGTTGGGAAAGGTAGATTAGCAGAACCGGAAGACATTACACAAGCTGTAAATGACTATTTTCAACAAGAATTTGGCATTTTAAAAGGCAAGAAAATCATAATTTCTGCCGGACCTACTCTTGAAACAATCGATCCAGTTCGGTACTTATCAAACCGTTCAACTGGAAAAATGGGATATAGTTTAGCCGAAGTAGCCATTTCTCTAGGAGCAGAAGTAGTCTTAGTCACAGGTCCAACAAATCTAACACCACCAGAAGGGTGTAAGGTCATTCATACTGAGTCAGCTGCGCAAATGTATGATGCAATATTAACGGAATTTGGAAATGCGGATGTTGTGATCAAAACAGCAGCGGTTGCCGATTATACTCCTGCAGTAACATTTGATCAAAAAATGAAAAAAAGTGAGGGAGACCTTTCTATTCCCCTAAAACGAACAAAAGATATTCTACTTTCATTAGGTCAACAAAAAACACATCAAATTTTAGTTGGATTTGCAGCTGAAACTGAACAAGTTGAAGATTACGCAAAAGGAAAACTAGTAAAGAAAAATGCAGATATGATCGTTGCAAATGATGTTACAAAAGCTGGAGCAGGTTTTGGCACGGATACGAATATTGTCACGATCTACCACCGAAATGGTGAAGTAAAGCCATTACCAATCATGACCAAAAAAGAAGTAGCGAAAGAAATTCTAAATGAAGTACATCGCTTATTGAATGAGGAAGCAAGATGACATATGCATCAGTTTTAGTTGATGTGTCAGTAAGGCAAACTGATCGTCCATTTGATTATCTAATTCCTAATAGATGGCATGATGCAATACAACCTGGAATGAGAGTAATCGTACCTTTTGGTCCTAGAAAAGTACAAGGTTTTGTTTTAGCAATAAAAGAAACGACGACCTTGGATAAGGTGAAGGAAATAGAAGAGGTATTAGATGTAATGCCTGTCTTAACTGAAGAACTTTTATTATTAGGTTCCCATATTGCACAAAAAACACTTTGTTTTTTAATTTCGGCGTATCAAGCTATGCTACCAACTGCGATTAAGGCGGTTTATAAAAAGCATGTTCAAATTACTTCAGATGAAGTTTATGAGTCCTTACCAACAGAGTTAGCAACATTATTTTCTGTAGTAAAAAGAAGAGAATGGACTGAAGTTGAATCTCTTGTTAGTAAAATATCAATTGTGCAACGAGCTATTAAAGAAGGTTTACTTGAAATAGAATATGAAGTAAAAAATAAAGCGAATAAAAAAACTGAGCGTGTTGTTTCACTTTTAAAAGTATTAGATGAAGATTTGAAAAATATTACTTCTCCACAGCAAAAAGACATTATTGAATACTTAAGAATGAATGGTCAAACAAGTGTAAAAGAATTAAAGGAATGTCTTCAAATAACCGATTCGCCGATCAAGACTTTACAAAAGAATGAAATCATCTCGATTGAAACCATTGAAGTTTACCGTGATCCTTATGTTGGAAGAGACATTGAAAAATCGAAGCCACTACCTTTATTAGACGAACAAAGAGTAGCTTACGAACATATTGTTTCTTCATTTAAGGAAAGGGAACATAAAATCCACTTATTACATGGTGTAACTGGTAGTGGTAAGACAGAGGTATACTTACAAACGATTCAAGAAGTTCTTCTAAAAGGAATGGAAGCCATTGTATTAGTTCCAGAAATTTCACTTACCCCACAAATAGTAGGTCGATTCAAAAGTAGATTCGGTAATGATGTTGCTGTTTTGCATAGTGGACTTTCAATAGGTGAGAAGTATGATGAGTGGAGAAAAATTCAGCGAAAAGAAGTAAAAGTAGTCGTTGGAGCACGATCTGCGATTTTTGCACCATTTGAAAATTTAGGCATTATTATTATAGATGAAGAACATGAAACAACTTATAAACAGGACGAGCATCCTCGATACCATGCAAGAGATATTGCAATTTGGCGAGGCGTATACCACAAATGTCCAGTTGTCTTAGGTAGTGCTACACCTACTCTTGAAACGTTTGCTCGTGCTCAAAAAGGTGTTTATGAACTGGAAACAATGTCAATGCGAGTAAACCAAGGACCATTACCAGAAGTTGAAGTTGTTGATATGAGAGAACAATTACGAAATGGTAATCGGACAATGTTCTCAACATTATTACATGAAAAAATCATAGATCGTTTAGAGAAAAAAGAACAAATCATATTGTTCTTAAATCGTAGGGGTTACTCTTCTTTTGTGATGTGTAGAGATTGTGGATATACGATTCAGTGTCCACATTGTGAAGTTTCACTTACTTATCATAAACATAATAATTCATTAAAATGCCATTATTGCGGTTATGAAACATTTATGCCAAAACAATGCCCTTCTTGCCAAAGTGATCATATTCGATTTTTTGGTACAGGTACTCAAAAAGTTGAAGAAGCAATCACACAAAGCTTTCCTGAAGCAAGAGTCATTCGAATGGATAACGATACAACTAGTCGTAAAGGTGCCCATGAAAAAATGCTAAAACAATTTGGGAATGGTGAGGCCGATATTTTACTCGGTACACAAATGATCGCAAAAGGTTTAGATTTCCCAAATGTAACGCTAGTTGGTGTACTGGCTGCTGATAGTTCATTACACTTACCAGATTTCAGAGCAAGTGAACGAACGTTTAGTTTACTAACGCAAGTCAGTGGACGAGCTGGACGTCATGAAAAACCTGGTGAAGTTGTTATACAAACATATTCTCCAGAGCATTATAGTATTGAATTAGCAAAAACACAGGATTTCATTGCATTCTATGACGAAGAAATGAAAATCAGGAGATCGTTCCATTACCCACCTTTTTATTACTTAGTATTAATCTCGATTTCTCATACGGACTTAATTAAAGTAGTAAAAGTAAGCGAACAAATAACAGGCTACTTAAGAGAAAACCTATCAAATCGTTCAATCGTCTTAGGACCTGTTGCATCACCAATCGCAAAAATAAAAGATCAATTCAGATACCAATGCGTCATAAAATACAAATCAGAACCAGCACTTTACGACGTACTAAACCGAATCCAACAATTCTACCAAGAAGAAACAGACAAAGGAAAACTACAAATAACAATAGACTTTCAACCGACTATGTTTATGTAGAGAAAAGTGGAGGCGACTGGTTAGCTCCGACAAGCATAAGACGAAACCCAATAAAGGTGCTTTTTACCTTTAATGGGTTTTGGCTTATGACCTCGAGGAGCTAGGAGCCGGAACTAGACAGTAAGAAAAGTGGAGGCGACTGGTTAGCTCCGACAAGCATAAGGCAAGGACCAGATAAGGTTGCTTTTTAACCTTAACTGGGCATTGACTTATGACCTCGAGGAGCTAGGAGCCGGAACTAGACAGTAAGAAAAGTGGAGGCGACTGGTTAGCCCCGACAAGCATAAGACAAAACCCAATAAAGGTGCTTTTTACCTTAAAGGGTTTTGGCTATTGACCTCGAGGAGTTAGGAGTCGGAACTAGACAGTAAGAAAAGCGGAAGGCGTTCGCTCAGTCCAGTCAACAAAAAACAGTCAAACCTTAAATAGATATAATAAGAATTAAAAGTAAATTAGTATTTCAACAAGAAATCCTAATAAGTTAAGGAGTTGTGAATTTGGCCATTTTAAAAATTATAGAACACCCTAATGAAGTACTTGAAACACCTTGTGCAAAAGTGACAACATTTGATAAAAATTTAGTTAAATTATTAAATAATATGTATGAAACAATGATAGCAGCTGATGGTGTTGGGTTAGCTGCGCCTCAGGTTGGCATTTTGCAGCAGGTTGCTGTTGTTGATGTTGAGGATGAAAATGGAAGAATTGATTTGATCAATCCGATTGTTATGGAAACGAAAGGTGAACAAACAGATATAGAAGGGTGTTTAAGTTTTCCTAATTTATATGGAGATGTAACAAGACCTAGTTATGCAAAAATAAAAGCTCAGAATAAACGTGGAAAGTACTTTATTATTGAGGCGAGAGGATTTTTAGCTCGTGCGATTTTGCATGAAATTGACCATCTGAATGGAGTTTTATTCACTTCGAAAGTATCTAAATACTATGAAGAGAGTGAATTAGAAGGGTAGGCTATAAAAGATGACAAAAATAGTTTTTATGGGTACACCAGATTTTTCAGTACCTGTTTTAAGAAGAATCATTGAAGATGGTTATGAAGTAGTTGGTGTAGTAACTCAACCTGACCGTCCTGTAGGGCGAAAAAGAGTCTTAACGCCACCGCCTGTTAAAGTTGAGGCACTGAAGCATAACATACCGGTTTTACAACCTGAAAAAATTCGCTTGAAAGAAGAAACAGACAAGGTTCTGGCGTTAAATCCTGATTTAATTGTAACAGCAGCATTTGGCCAAATTCTTCCAAAAGAAATACTTGAATCCCCAAAATTTGGCTGTATTAATGTCCATGCTTCACTTCTTCCTGAATTAAGAGGTGGCGCTCCAATTCACTATTCAATTATTCAAGGGAAAAGCGAAACTGGTGTGACAATCATGTATATGGTTGAAAAGTTGGATGCAGGTGATATGTTAGCGAGAGTGGTTGTACAAATAGAAGAAAAAGATCATGTTGGTTCATTACACGATAAATTAAGTATCGCTGGAGCAGATTTACTATCAGAAACAGTCCCAGCTTTATTAAAAGGTGAAATCACACCTGAAAAGCAAGATGAAAGCAAAGTAACTTTTGCTTGGAATATTAAAAGAGAAGAAGAACGAATTGATTGGTCAAAATCTGGTGAAGAGATTTATAATCACGTAAGAGGTTTACACCCATGGCCAGTAGCTTATACTACATTAAACGGAGAAGTTTTAAAAGTTTGGTGGAGTGAAAAAGTTGAAAGTCATCAAAACTTAACCCCAGGTGAGATTATTGAAGTACAAAACGACGGAATTGTTGTTGCAACAGGAAATCAAACTGCTATAAAAATAACAGACATACAGCCATCAGGGAAGAAACGAATGGAAGCTAAGCAATATATTAATGGCGCAGGTTCGTTTATTGAAAGTGGAATGAAGTTAGGAGAATAAAATGAGTAAAAATGTACGAGAGATTGCCTTAGAGGCCCTTCTTTCTGTTTATAAAAATCAATCGTATAGTAATTTATTAGTTAATAACTATATTCAAAAGAATGACTTATCTTCGGCTGATGCAGGGTTATTGACAGAAATTATTTACGGTACAATTCAAAGGGATCAACTATTAGATTTTTATTTGGAACCTTATATCAAGAATCAGAAGAAATTGGAAGAGTGGGTATATATATTAATCAAACTTTCGCTTTATCAATTCCATTTCTTAGATCGTGTTCCTGCACATGCAGTTTTAAATGAAGCTGTTGAAATTGCGAAAAAACGCGGGCACAAAGGAATTGCTTCATTAGTTAATGGCGTTTTAAGAAATATACAACGTAATGGCGTACGTTCTATTAATGAAATAAAGGACCCATTCGAGAAACTTTCAATTGAAACAAATCATCCTTTGTGGTTAATTGAGCAATGGGTAAGTGAATTTGGTGAAGAAGAAACAAGAAAAATGTGTGAAGAAAATATCATACCACCATTTCAAACTGCTAGAGTGAATAGCATGAAAGCAACTAGAGAAGAAGTCATTCAAATGCTTGAAGATGAAGGCATTAACGTTGAAGTAGGGAATCTATCTCCATTTGCGATTGAAATTCAAAAAGGTAATGTTGCACATTCAAATGCGTTTAAAGAAGGGTATATTTCGATACAAGATGAAAGCTCTATGTTAGTAGCGCAAGCGCTAGGAGTTAATGAAGGAGATCAAGTTTTAGATACATGTGCAGCACCGGGTGGGAAATCTACTCATATAGCTGAACTATTAAAAGGAACTGGATCTGTTACTTCATTGGATTTACACAAGCACAAAGTTAAATTAATTGAGGAACAAGCGGACCGTTTAGGGCTTGAAAATATAGAAACAAAAGCATTAGACGCTAGAAAAGCACCAGAAGAATTTGAAGGGAAATTGTTCGATCGTGTGTTAGTAGATGCTCCTTGTTCTGGACTAGGCGTTATTCGTCGAAAACCTGATATTTTATTAAAGAAAAATGCTACAGATGTATCAAATTTACACAAAGTACAAAAATCTATCTTACATGAGGCGTCTAAGTTATTAAAACCTGGTGGCACACTTGTATATAGTACATGTACAGTTGGTCATGAAGAAAATATAGATGTTGTAAATTCTTTCCTTGAAGAGCATGATGAATTTGAACTAGATCGTTCATTAATTGAGCATGTTCCTAATGAATTGAAAGAAGATAAAACGGTTCAAAATGGGTATATTCAACTACTACCACATTATTTTGGAACGGATGGATTTTTTATTGCAAGATTAAGAAAGAAGGTGTAACGTTGAAGTTAGAAAATACTACAAATTCAGTCAAAATAGAAAAAACACAAAAGCCTTCAATTTACTCACTAAAATTGAGTGATTTAGAGGCATGGTTAACAGAGCAAAAGCAACAGGCATTCCGTGCGAAACAAATTTATAATTGGTTATATGTTAGACGAGTTGAAAGTTTTGAAGAAATGCAAAATGTTCCGAAAGAGTTAAGACAACTATTAGAAGAGAATTTTACAATTACAACACTTAAAACATTAGTTAAACAAACCTCTTCAGATGGTACAATGAAATTTTTATTTGAGTTACATGACGGATATTCTATAGAAACTGTTTTAATGAGACATAATTATGGCAATTCTGTATGTGTAACGACTCAAGTAGGTTGTAGAATAGGTTGTACATTTTGTGCCTCTACTCTTGGCGGTTTAAAGAGAAATCTTGAAGCAGGTGAGATTGTAGCACAAGTATTATGTGTACAACGCGCAATCGATGAAGTGGAAGAGCGAGTAAGTTCAATTGTAGTTATGGGTATAGGTGAACCATTTGATAACTATAATGGTTTAATGGATTTCCTAAGAATCGTTAATAGTGATAAAGGTTTAAATATCGGTGCTCGTCATATTACTGTATCAACGAGTGGTATTATTCCTAAAATCTATAACTTTGCAGATGAAGGACTACAAATTAATTTTGCAATCTCGCTACATGCAGCTAATAGTGAGCTTCGTTCAAAATTAATGCCAATAAATCGTGCGTATAAATTACCAGATTTAATGGATGCCGTTCGTTACTATGTTGAAAAAACAGGTAGACGAGTTACGTTTGAATATGGTTTATTCGGTGGTGAAAACGATCAAGTTGAGCATGCAGAAGAGCTTTCTACTTTATTAAAGGGAGTAAAGTGTCATGTCAATTTAATTCCGGTAAACTACGTTCCAGAGCGAAATTACGTTAGAACGCCAAAGGAACAAATTTTTGCGTTTGAAAAAGTATTAAAGCAAAACGGAATCAATGTTACAATTCGTCGTGAACAAGGCCATGATATAGATGCTGCTTGTGGACAGTTGCGTGCAAAGGAGCGTAAAGAGGAGACGAGGTGAAGAAATGCAGACTTTTTTTCAAACTGATACGGGGAAAGTTCGCCAACATAATGAAGATAGTGTAGGTTTATTTCGTAATGATTCAGATATCGTATTAGCGGTAGTTGCTGATGGAATTGGTGGTCATTTAGCTGGTGAAGTTGCAAGTAAGATGGCGGTTAATTTCTTCGAAGCAGAATGGAAAAATACAAGTAATTTTGAGACACCAAAAGAAGCTGAAGCTTGGCTACGCAACATCGTAAATCAATTAAATATTAACTTATTTATTCACGCAGAACAAAATGAAGAATGCAAAGGAATGGGTACAACGCTTGAAGCGGTTATTTGTACTCCTTTGTATTTTACAATTGCACATATAGGTGACTCTAGAGGCTATTTGAAAAATAGTGAAGGATTTAAACAGATTACAGACGACCACACATTAGTGGCTGAACTAGTTAAATCTGGACAAATTTCACAAGAGGATGCTGTGATTCATCCTCGTAAAAATGTTATTACTCGAGCGCTTGGGACAGAAGAAACAGCTACTGTTGATATTAAAACATTAACATGGGAAGAAGACGATTTAATCGTTTTATGTTCTGACGGTTTATCAGATAAGGTTTCATATCAACAACTAAATGAAAAATTCTCTGATGACAATCATATTGAAAATATCGGGAATGAATTAATCTCACTTGCGAACGACCTTGGGGGAGAAGATAACATCACAATTGCCATTATAAAACATGAGCCAAGACATAATGAGAAGGGGTGAATGTGAACGTGATGATCGGAAGACGCCTGAATGACCGATATAAGATTTTAAAATTAATTGGTAGTGGCGGGATGGCAAACGTTTATTTAGCCCATGATATGATTTTGGATCGAGATGTTGCAGTAAAGATGTTACGGATGGATTTTTCTAATGATCCAGACTTTGTAAGACGCTTCCAAAGAGAAGCATATTCAGTTACATCACTTTCACATCCAAATATTGTGAGTTCTTACGATGTTGGGGAAGAAGAAGGTTTGCAATATATTGTAATGGAGTATGTAGAAGGTGAAACGCTTAAGGAATATATCCAACGCCATACACCAATAAAACCTAAAAAAGTTTTAAGGATTATGGAGCAGTTAACTGCTGCTATCGCACATGCACATCATTTTCAAATCGTACATAGAGATATAAAGCCACAAAACATACTAATTAATGAAGATGGCAATGTTAAAGTAACTGATTTTGGTATTGCAACTGCATCAACTGCAGCTACAATTACTCAAACGAATTCTGTACTTGGATCTGTTCACTATCTATCACCTGAACAAGCAAGAGGTGGAGTAGCGAATAAGAAGTCCGATATTTATTCATTAGGTATCGTAATGTTTGAGTTATTGACAGGCAAATTACCATTTTCAGGGGAGAGTGCTGTATCAATTGCTTTAAAGCATTTACAAAGTGAAGTACCGCCTCCAACAACCATTAACCCAGAAATACCACAAAGTGTTGAAAATATTGTATTAAAAGCAACATCAAAAGATATTTTTTATCGCTATGATACAGCTGATGAAATGAAACTAGATCTTCAAACTGCTTTAGATTCTGATCGATTAAATGAAAAGCCATTTGTCATACCAGTAAACGAGGATGAAACAAAGGTATTACCAATCATAACAGATATACCTGATTCATCTGAGTCAGAAGCAGATACAGTTGTTATACCAATCAGTAAACCAACGAAACAAAAGGTTGATCAAGCTTCGAAAAAAGCGGCAAATCAAAAAAATAAGCGAAAAAAGAAAAATTCTTTTGCAAAGTTCATTATTGGGACGTTTATCGCACTTTTAATAGGTGGTTTATTAGCCATTACGTTAATTCCAGCGTTATTCCTTCCAGAAGACGTTAAGATACCAGATGTAAAGGATATGACATACGAGAGTGCAGTCACTTTGCTAGCTTCACAGGGGTTGAAGATCAATGATCCAAAAGAATTATATGATGATGAAATTGACGAGGGAAAAGTTGTAAAAACTTCACCTAATATTGGAGAAACTGTGAAAGAAAACTCTTATATTACGATTTATAAATCTAAAGGTAAGAAAAGTGGAGAAATGGAAAATCTAAAAGGTTTTCAATATAATTCACTAAAACAGCGATTAGATGAAGAGTATAAGTCGGTAAAAACTCATTATATTGAGAGTGATGCAACTGAGGGAGAGATTGTCGATCAATCACCTAACGAAGGAGCAGACATCATTCAAGATGAAACTGCTTTAGATGTTTGGATTAGTAAAGGAACATCGACTATCATTCTGAGAGATCTAACCGGTTTGACAAAAAAGGATGTAGAAAATTACGCTAGCGAAAATGGGTTAAAGCTCAACTTTAAAGAAGAAGAGTCAGAAACCGTTGAAAAAGGACAAGTAATTTCTCAATCACCTTCTCAATCTGCTGAGGTAAAAGAAGGAGAAACAATTAATGTTGTTATTTCTTCAGGAAAACCAAAAGAAAAAACGAAAAAAGTTACATTCAATGTACAAGTTGAATACACCCCATCAATTCCAAATACGCCTCAAGTAGTTGAGGTGTTTATAAAGGATAAAAATAATAATGGTGTAAAACCTGCAATTACAAAAACGATCACAGAAACAGCTACATTTCCAGTAGAGGTGACAATTGATCCTGGACAGACTGCTTCCTATAAAATTGTTAAAGATGGTCAAGTTATTGCAGATAGAAATGTACCCTATCCATCGAATTAAAGAACTGTAGGAGTGAGTATATGCCAGAGGGCAAAATAATTAAAGCGTTAAGTGGATTCTACTATGTAGAAACGGACGATACCATTGTTGAGTGTCGTGGTAGAGGGAATTTTCGCAATAAGAAAATTACACCTTTAGTTGGAGATGAAGCCGTTTATTCTATAGAAAAAAGTGGAGAAGGATATCTACTTGAAATAAAAGATAGAAAAAATGAGCTTGTTAGACCTCCAATTGCCAACGTTGATCAAGCGATTCTAGTTTTTTCAGCAGTAGAACCTAATTTTTCACCAAATTTATTAGATCGATTTCTTGTTTTAATCGAATTTAATGAAATCAAACCACTCATTGTGATTACTAAAATAGATTTATGTAATGAAACTCAATTACAATCTGTTTTGGAATATGTAGATTATTATCGCCAAATAGGCTATGAAGTATGTTTAACTTCTTCAAAAACTGAAGAAGGCTTGGAAAAAGTACTTCCTCATCTTGCGGACAAAATTTCTGTATTTGCTGGTCAATCTGGGGTTGGTAAATCTACATTACTAAATGCGATTAATCCTGAACTTGATTTGAAAACAGGTATTATTTCCACGCATTTAGGACGAGGAAAACATACGACAAGACATGTGGAATTGATTAAAATTGGCGAGGGACTTGTTGCAGATACTCCTGGATTCAGTTCTCTTGAGTTTATTGATATTGAAGCAGAAGACTTGTCTTTTTGCTTTATAGAGATGAGAGAAAAAAGCCAGGATTGTAAATTCAGAGGATGTACCCATCTGAAGGAACCAAAATGTGCTGTTAAAGAAGCAGTTGAAAATGGCGAAATCACAACAGATCGATACAATCACTATGTTTCGTTCATAGAAGAAATTAGAGACAGAAAGCCGAGGTATTAATCATGGTAAAAATCGCACCATCAATCCTGTCAGCAAATTTCGCTAAACTTGGAGAAGAGATTGTAGATGTAGAACGTGGAGGTGCAGATTATATTCACGTTGATGTAATGGATGGTCATTTTGTTCCAAATATAACGATCGGTCCACTAATTGTTGAAGCAATAAGACCAATCACAAAACTTCCATTAGATGTACATTTAATGATTGAAAATCCAGATCAATACATCGAACAGTTTGTAAAAGCGGGAGCTGATATTATTACTGTTCATGTAGAGGCATGTGTACATTTACATCGAACGATTCAAAATATAAAATCGTATGGAATCAAAGCAGGAGTCGTTTTAAATCCTGCAACACCAGTATCAACAATTGAACATATCATTGATGAAATTGATATGGTGCTTTTAATGACTGTTAATCCTGGTTTTGGTGGTCAAAAGTTTATCCATTCAGTTGTTCCTAAAATTAAACAAGTATCAGATATGATTAAAGAACGAAATTTATCAGTTGAAATTGAAATTGATGGTGGAGTTGATGAACATACTGCCATTCTTTGTAAAGAAGCAGGTGCTACTGTTTTAGTGGCAGGTTCAGCTGTATATAATAAGGAAAATCGTAAAGAAGCTATAGCGAAAATTAGAGGTTAATGCAATCATTATGATTGCATTTTCTTTTTTAGAGGTGAAAATCATTTGATCATTCATTTAATCGGAGCAGGTCCAAAATCAAATACGCTCCAATTGATCCGCCAAAGTGGTTCAGAAAAAACAATTATAGGTGTAGATAATGGGGCAGCTTATTTAATGGAAGAAGATATTCATCCAGATGCAGTTTTTGGAGATTTTGATTCATTGAGTAAAGCTGATTTAGCAGAATTAAAAAGAAAAGTACCGAACGTATTTATTTTTCCACCAGAAAAAGATTATACAGACCTAGAATTAGCACTTGAGTGGGCCATTTCAAAGCAACCTGAAAAAATATTTATACATTGTGTGACAGGCAAAAGATTAGATCATGAGTACGGTAGCATTTCATTATTAGTAAAATATAGAAAGCACTCGATTCCAATTTACATTATAGATGAACATAACGAAATTTATGTGATTGGAGAAGGAATACATCAAATCAAAAAACAAGATCAGTTTAAATACATATCCTTTTTCTCACTTGGTACTGATATTGAAAACCTAACCTTAAAAGGATTTAAATATCCCCTTACCAATCATCACCTGGAATTAGGCTCTTCATTATGTGTGAGCAACGAACTAGTTGACGGCGTTGGGTCTATTTCTTTTAGCAGTGGCATAGCATTAGTAATAAGGAGTAAAGATTAAAAAAATTCATGTCATAGTTTTCACTCAACACAAGTACAATGTAATAGGATTAATCTTTTCCTTAAGATCTGTTAGAAAGCTTGTAGGAGGGAAAGCATGAGATTTTATACGATTAAACTACCAAAATTTCTTGGCGGACTCGTTCGTGCCATGCTAAGTACATTTAAAAAAGATGTGTAAGAGCACCCTTTAAGGGTGTTTTTTATTTTGAAAAGTGGAAGGCGTTCGCTCTGCCCTGACAAACATAAGACGAAGAACAATGAAAGTTGCTTTTTAACTTTCAATGTTCTTTGGCTTATGACCTCGAGGGGCAAACGCCTGGAACTAGACAATAGAAAAGTGGAGGCGACTGTTCAGCTCCGACAAGCGTAAGGCGAGCACGGGTAAAGGTTGCATTTTAACCTTTAACTGGGAATGACTTACGACCTCGAGGAGCTAGAAGCTGGAACTAGACAGAGAAAAGTGGAGGCGACT
>NZ_JBALMS010000052.1:22075-22292 GCF_036962205.1 Bacillus sp. JJ664
AGGCGACTGTTTAGCTCCAACAAGCACAAGACGAAGGACAATGTTTGAATTCTGTCTGGTTTTTGACATCGAAAAGCTAGAACAAGTATAGATTTATAATAAGTGGAAGTTCTAAACTGGAGACAAAGTAAAAAAGCATAGCTATTAGCTATGCTTTTAAGTACGTTAATAAATTAAACGCGCTCAATTTTACCTGATTTTAATGCTCTCGCTGATA
>NZ_JBALMS010000053.1:0-922 GCF_036962205.1 Bacillus sp. JJ664
CATTTTCATTATTACTTTTGAAAAGGAGAGGAAATATGCACATATCAAAACAATGGGTAAAAGAGGATAGTGATTTTATTCGAAATAAGGTAATTGAATACAATTTATCATTGCTTCCCGAAGAAGTAAAACAATCATCATTTCATGTTAGTCATATACTTAAAAATGATGCTGGGGAAATTGTTGGAGGGATCACTGGAAAGATTTTCTGGAACCATTTACATATTGATTATCTATGGGTAGAAGATTCATTGAGAGATAAAGGCTATGGTGGAAAGTTGTTACATCAAATCGAGAAAACGGCAATTGAAAATAATTGTAGACTAATATTATTAGATACTTTTAGTTTTCAAGCACCAGATTTTTATTTAAAACAAGGGTTTAAAGTTGTGGGGATTGTAGAAGATCACCCGAAAGGATGTAAACAATATTTTTTAGAAAAGAAACTTACTCGTGACTAAGTGAAATTGTCATTTATCAAGATATAAAAATATCAATTTGGACTACTTCGGTAGTCCTATTTAATTTGCTGAGAGATACTTAAGTTTAAAAAAAGTCCACATTTAGATTGAAAAAAAGGTTCAACACACAATGAAAAGTTCACAAATTGTTCACTTATGAAGACCTTTCGACTAACGCTATAATAACGAAGGTGTTAGAAGAAAGGATGATGGAAATGCCAACAACAAAGAAAGAAAGTTTTTATTTTGGATTAATGATGTGTGCTGGGATGGTCGTGGTCATGACATTTTCTAATCATAAATGACTTGCTTCGTTCAATAACTTCGCATTCAAACGTACTATAGACTATAATTGAGTAAACTAAATGATATCATAAGTAATCAAAATAGCTATTAATCAATATATGAACGGAAAAGTATAAAATTTTTGTTCTGAATATTTAGAATAAAACAATTAAAAG
>NZ_JBALMS010000053.1:975-32058 GCF_036962205.1 Bacillus sp. JJ664
GTTTGAGAAAGCGTAAGGAGAGGATCAGTGTGTTTTTTAAGAAAAAATCATACTCAGGCGAGAAAAATGGCGTAAAGTACATGAATGGAGTCGTAAAATTCCAAAGTGTTACTTTAAATGTTTACTGTTATGTAGTTGATGGTGTATTAATTGATACTGGAGCGCAGTCCTTACATAAGTATTTTAAATCGTTTGTTGAGCAAGCAGATATTGATCAAGTAATGATGACACATTCTCATGAAGATCATTCAGGCAACGCGTTTTATGTTGGAAAAATGAAAAATGTCCCTATATTTTTAAGTGAAAAATCAATTGATGAATGTAAAAGAAGTGCAGATTATCCTTTGTACCGTCAACTTTTTTGGGGAAGAAGAAAGCCGTTTCATGCGGAAGCAATGCCTAATCGGTTTCAATCCAGAAATGCTACTTGGGATGTCATTGAGACACCAGGGCATGCTAAAGATCATAATGCATTTTTGAATCTTGAAACAGGTCAATTATTTACAGGAGATTTGTATGTAACCGAGAAGACAAAAGTTGTATTAGCAGAGGAACATATCCCAACAATTATTCATTCTTTAGAGAGGGTATTAGCCTATGATTTTGAAGATGTATTTTGCAGTCATGTTGGTTTTGTAGAGGATGGTCGCACAGCGCTTGAACGAAAGAAAGACTATTTATTATCACTTCAACACGATGTTCTTACTTTACAAAAAGAAGGCGTTACAGCGGAAGAAATTAGTAATAGACTATTTCCAAAAAAATATCCTATTATAAAATTTTCGAGCGGGGAATGGGATTCACTTCACATTGTCACCTCGATTTTGAATGATAAAAATAAACTATAATTCAAACATATAAAAAACCCTGAATATTATAAATCAGGGATTTTTTTATAAATATTGAAAGATATGGTCAGTCAGTATTTTGTTGGTTTTTCTTCTTTTTACTATTGACTAACGTAGAATAAGTTGATTGTTCAGTTCCATTTATTAGTTTATAGACATATGCTGATGTTTTTTTATAGCTATCTTCTAGTTTAGTAGCAATAAAGTCAGTTCTTTCAAAAATAATGGAACGGATATGATTGAGTTGGCGGGAGATTTTCTCGGTTAAAGCTTCTTGGTTGTCTAGGCGATTTAGTACCCCTGTTTGGAATTCTTCTTGTTTTTGTAAAGTATCAGCTACCTCTTTTTGTAGTTCAAGCTGTTTATTCAATAGTAATGTAAGATGTTCATTTGATGATTCATTTTTTTCCATGCGACTTACCAATTCTTGATAAGTTTCACTTAAGCTATTCATTTGATCAATAATCGATTCTTTTAATAACTTTTCACTTTCTTCTATTGAATGTAACCTTTTTAACATCATGTTTTCTAAATCCTCACTGTTACGACTACTAACAATTAGATCATTTATTTGTTCTTTCATATGATTCCACTGAGTGGTTTGCATCTCTTCTAGCTGTTCATATTGGGGTTTCAGTTCAGCGATTGAATTTACAAGGTTCGTATTACTTAATTGTTGTTCTTTTATAAGTTTTGTTAAGGCATTATGTCGAACTAAACTTTGATTTTGCGCCTGAATTTTTTCGATATTTTTATACACATCAGGATGATCATGTTTATTAATAAATAATCCCATGAATTTTTTCTCCCTCCTTTCATTATTGATACGATAATTTATGCACAAAAAACAGAAGGGGGAACGCAGGTTTAAATCGACGAATGATTTAGTAGGCAAAACATGAATGGAAAATATAGTGTAACTGCTTTTATTTCTAATCAGTAACAAGAAAAATTTGTTTGAGAGTGTCTTTAAAATTGTCTGTAAGTATTAAGTTATTATCATGATAGATTGAAGAAAACAGCGGAAAACCATTATAATGAATGTGTAGGAAATTTCCAATTTTTAGGAGGTACTATGATTCTAGCTTGTATTGTAATTGGTCTATTAGGTGGGATCTATGTCATGGCATTCGAGAAAGTTAACCGCTGGTATAATAGCATTTTTATAAGTGGTTTATTAAGTAGTAGTAGTCCCGAATCTTTTTATGTCGAATGTCCAAAGTGTAGTAGTAAAGTAAAAAGAGTTAAAGGTGGGTCTCAAAACTGTAGTTCTTGTCACAGTTATTTTTAACGAAAAAATACTTCATTAAAAGTTTTGTGAAAACAAAAGTGCTATATTATGTTATGAAAGTCTATCGTTTTACTTTCCTCAGTTTTTTAAATTAAGAATAAAAGAGCATGCTGAACGTGGCATGCTCTTTCTTTTTAAAGTCTCTAAAAAAGAATGCACCTGGAGTTGGAATCAACTAACGCAAAACTCAAATAGCAACAAAGTATACAAAAAAAATTAGAAAAATTGAATACTTTCTTTTTTTGTGAAGAAAAAAGCAATTTTTCTTTTAAGAATTATATTAAATTTCATAATGTGAAATTATTTGATTGTTCATAATTTTTAAATTAATTATAGTGAATTTAGATTTATAAAACATGAATGGAGGTGGTTTTTAATTGGATACAAGAGAATTAAGGAATTGCTTTGGTAAGTTTGCTACTGGAGTGACTGTTGTCTCGTTTAAAGATGATGATGGCAATAGGAGTGGAATTACGGTTAATTCATTTACATCTGTATCATTAGACCCTGCACTTGTTTTAGTATCAATTGATAAAAGAGCAAAAGCATTACAAGGTTTAAAAAGTAGAGCTTTTATCGTGAATATCCTTGCTGCTGATCAGGAAAATATTGCTTGGCAATTTGCTGGTCGGCCACAAGACGATTTAGTCATCAATTGGGAAGATACACTGATTGGTCCTAAAATTGGTGGTGCTTTAGCAATAATTGAATGCTTACCTTGGAAAGAGTATGACGGTGGGGATCATGTTTTGTTTGTTGGAGAAGTAAAGGAATTTTCATATCAAAATGAAAGCGCTTTAATGTTTTTTAATGGTTCATTTTTAAATACAAAAGTAAATCAATCCTAGTCTTTCTTAGTTTGAGGGTATCAATTATATTCAAATATGATGAAGCGATAAGGGGGAAGTTTAGTGGGAATTCGTACTGGTGCAGAGTATATTGAAGGATTAAAGTCGAGAAAACCTGAAGTATGGCTTGGCGGTGAAAAGGTTGAGGATCTTGTAAATCATCCAGTATTTAAGCAACCAATCTTAGAAATTGCGAAATTATTTGATTTGCAATTTGATACAGCATATCAGGAGAAAATTACACATATTTGTAGTGAAACTGGCGAAAGAATTTCAAATGCATTTTTAGTGCCAAAAACGTTTGAAGATATTAAAGCTCGCGGTGAATTATTTGAAGCGTATGCAAAATCAACTTTCGGATTAATGGGAAGAACACCAGATTTCTTAAATGTAGTATTAACATCTATGGCAAGTAATTCTTGGTTTCTGGATAAATACAATCCTGAATGGTCTAAAAATGTTCAAAACTATTTTAAATTTGTTCGTGATCAGGATTTATTTTTAACCCATGCTATTATCAATCCACAAAATGACCGAAGCAAGCCTTCATATGAACAAAAAGATCTATTTACCCATTTAGGAGCTGTTGAGGAAACTGCTGAAGGTTTAGTCGTAAGAGGCGCAAAGATGCTAGCTACGCTTGCTCCAATTACAGATGAAGTTATTATTTATTCATTCCCTGGATTCCATGAAGGTGATGAGCGATATGCGTTAGCTTTTGCTTTACCAATTGATACGCCAGGTTTAAAAATCATTTGTAGAGAACAAATGCAAGATGGAAAAAGATCATTCTTTGATCATCCTTTAGCTTCTAGATTTGAAGAGATGGATGCAGTACTAGTTTTTGAGGATGTAGTAGTTCCTTGGAATCGTGTGTTTATCCATAATAATGTTGAGGCAGCTAATAACCTTTATCCAAAAACAGGCATTGCTCAGCAACCTGCCCATCAATCTGGCATTAGAGGCTATATTAAACTAGCATTTGCAACAGAAGTAGCTTGTAAACTAGCTGATTCAATTGGCGTAGATGGGTATTTAAATGTCCAAAATGACTTAGGAGAATTACTTCAATCAGTGGAAACAATCAGATCATTACTGCGAACAGCAGAGAATGAATATGAAACTTTACCTTCTGGGGAAGTAAGACCGGCAATGGAACCTCTAGAAACGATACGAGGATTATTACCAACAATGTATCCAAGAGCGATAGAAGTGATTCAAACGATTGGTGCAGGAGGCTTATTGATGTCACCTACTGAGGCAGACTTTCATCATCCTGAATTAAGAAATTCATTAGATAAATATTATGTAGGTAGAGAAGGTGTTTCGTCTCTTGAGCGAGTGCAATTATTTAAGCTAGCATGGGATTTATGTGGAGAGGCATTCGGACAAAGAGCGCTTCAATACGAAAGATATTATACAGGTGATCCAATACGAAAAAGAGCAATCTTTTATAATCAAATGAAGCGTAAAAAGGCATTTACAATGGTGGATGACGCATTAAATGGTGCGAATAAATTAATAGGTGAACCAATTTAAAAGGACAATCCAATCATCTAGCGAATTCTAAAATTTAACGACTAATTTTAGGAAAGTTGGGTGTTTATGAAATTTTTTAGCTTTTCGTGGGAGGGAATATCTCATGATCTCTTCAGTTCATAAGATTTCTAGAATATTAGATTGCTTTACAGAAGATGAACCAGTCTTAGGGAATTTAGAAATTGCTGAAAAATTAAATATGAATGCTAGTTCTGTGCACCATTTAGTTAGAACATTGTGTTCGCTTGGGATTTTAATACAAGATAGTAAAAAGAAATACCGTTTAGGTTGGAAGTTATTAGAATGGAGTAATCATGTGATGCATCAACAAGATATATACAGTGAGGCCATTCCTTTACTTGAAAATCTACTGAAAAACTATAATGGAACTGTACATATCGGTATGTTTGATGCTGGAAATGTAAGATTTGTATTAAAGGTTTCTTCAAAAAATTCGATACCAGTACCTACATTTGTAGGAGCGAAAAGACCAGCTTACTGTACGAGTACGGGGAAAATATTACTCTCGTATAATCCAAAATATATAAAGCCAACAATTGAAAGAGGCTTAACCGCATATACAACTAATACAATTACTTGTATCGATACATTACAAAAGGAATTAATAGCTATTAAAGAAAATGGATATAGCATTAGTAATAATGAAAATGATTTAGGTTTATTTGGAATCGCAGCACCGATTCAAACGTATGACGGACACACTTTTGCTGCATTAAACATGGTAGGTCCAGTTTCCTATATGATGAGTCAAGATATTGGCCGAATGGTGCAAGATGTAATGAAGACGGCCAAGTTAGTCTCTAATCAATTAGGATATATTAACACGTAATTGTAAACGATTACAAAAAAACAATTCCTAGGAGGATAAAAATGAATCTTAAAAGTCGAGTTTTCAATATTGTTAAATTGATCGAGGACAATAAAGAGTTATTAAAACCACCTGTAAATAATAAGGTTATTTGGGAGGATTCAGAATATATTGCCATGATTGTTGGTGGCCCAAATAAGCGTAGGGATTTCCATGTTGATCCGGCGGACGAATTTTTCTACCAAATAAAAGGAAGCTGTTACGTTGAATGTATTACTGGCGAAGGAAAGCGTGAGGTAGTTACGGTAGGAGAAGGTGAAATATTTATGCTACCTTCCTTTGTGCCACATTCACCACATCGAGTGAAAGATTCTTATGGAATTGTGATTGAAAGAAAAAGAGCTGTTGGTGAATTAGAAAGCTTCGTTTGGCATTGTGATGAATGTAATTTAGAGATGCATAAAACAACTGTCCAATTAACAGATATCGGTATACAAGTGAAGGAAGCGATTGAACAATTCAATGGTAGCTTAGAGCTAAGAACATGTAAACATTGTGGCCATGTCATGAAAGAGGAAGCGGATGAATGGGTATGCGTATAGATTTTCATACACATATCATTCCGGAACAATTACCTAATTTCTTTGAAAAATATGGGCAAGAGCGTTGGCCGATTTTACAGCGGACATGTTCCTGCGGTGCAAATATTATGGTTGGCGGTAATGTCTTTAGAGAAGTTACGGACCAAGTTTGGAGCGCTGAAAAAAGAATAGAGGATATGGGTAAAGAAGGGGTAAGTATGCAAGTATTATCTCCAATCCCAGTTACATTTTCATACTGGGCACCTCCTCATGCTGCTTTAGAAATGGCGATTATTCAAAATGATTTTATTGCAGAAACGGTTAAAAAATATCCAACAAAGTTTCTAGGATTAGGCACGGTGCCGATGCAGGATTCTGAGGTTGCGATTAAAGAAATGGACCGTTGTATCCATGAATTGGGATTACACGGATTAGAAATTGGAACAAATGTGAATGGTGTGAATTTGGATAGTGAGCAGTTTCTACCATTTTTCGAAATGGCTGAAAAATGGAATGTTCCATTATTTATTCATCCTTGGGAAACTTTGGCTAAGGATCGCACGCCAGATCACAATTTTATGTATACAGTTGGCATGCCAAGTGAAACTGCTTTAGCAGCTGCAAGTTTAACATTCGGTGGTGTCATTGAAAAATATCCGAATTTAAAAATTTGTTTTGCACATGGTGGAGGCTCATTTCCATTCATCTTACCTAGATTGGACCAAGGTTGGGAAGTATGGCCACATCTTAGAAAAACAGTAAAGCCGCCAAGTCATTATGTTCAAAATTTTTATTTTGACTCTTTACATTATGACCCATTAAATATTCAATTTTTAATTGATAGATTCGGGTATGAAAAGATTGTAATTGGTTCGGATTATCCGTTTTTATTAAGGGAAGTGCCACCAGGTAGAGTAGTCGATCGCTTACAAGATATTAGTAATGAAGTAAGAGAAGCTATTTTTAGTAAAAACGCGTTAACATTCTTAAATATAAAGGAGACAAACTTGCCATATGGAAAACAAAGTATTGACTCCAGAAGATAGAATAAACAGTTTAGGATTTACTTTAAAACCTGTTAGACCAGCTGTAGGTAATTATGTGAGTCTTGTTCGAACAGGAAATCTAATTTTTACAGCCGGGCAAGGAGTGGATGAATTCCACGGTAAGCTTGGTCGTGATTTAACGATTGATGAGGGATACTTAGCATCACGTCAATCGATGTTAAATTTATTAAGCGCATTAAAGAACGAACTTGGAGAACTTTCAAGGATCAAAAAAATTATTAAAATATTAGGTTTTGTTAATTGTACAGATACGTTTACAGAGCAGCCTAAAGTAATGAATGGGGCGTCGGATTTACTCGTTGAAGTGTTTGGTGAAAAAGGAAAACATGCCCGTTCAGCAGTTGGAATGGCACAGCTTCCAAATAATACAGCGATTGAAGTAGAGATGATTGTAGAAATTGAAGAATAAGTTAGCATACTAAAAAGATATTCAGACTGAATGTGAACGCTTGACTTTCAAAGAGCACAGCAAGGTGAGAAGTATAATTACCATAAAAGGTAAATCACACTACAAGCGAAGCAATGAAGAAAGCAAGCGTTTTTCAATTGTCTGTGGTGACATTCGTGTCACCTTTTATTTTATAAAGAATGGTAGGTGTCCTTTATGCAAGTACAATTGAACAAAAATAAAACATTACCGATTGATTGTAAGCATTTCATAGATGGTCAATATATCACTTCGTTTAATCAAAAAACATTCTTAAATATAAATCCAGCGACAGAAGAAGTATTAGGAAAGATTGCTGAAGGTGGAGAACTAGAAATTGATTTGGCTGTTAAAGCTGCTAAAAGAGCATTAAAAGGTGAGTGGAAACATTTTACGACTGAGCAAAGATCGGTTGTTTTAAGAAAAATAGGTGATGGAATTTTAGCACGAAAAGAAGAGCTGGCTGCTTTAGAAGCAATGGATACTGGTAAGCCATACGAACTTGCGCTTGAGGTAGACATTACGCGTTCAGCATACAATTTTTATTTTTTTGCTGATTATATTACATCATTAGGTACAGAGAGTCATATGCAAAATCAAACCGCATTGCATTATTCATATCGCCGTCCAGTAGGTGTAGTCGGAATGATTAATCCTTGGAATCTTCCATTGCTTCTTTTAACTTGGAAACTAGCACCATGCTTAGCAGCGGGAAATACGACGGTAATGAAACCTGCAGAGTTAACGCCAATGACGGCAACAATTTTAGCTGAAATATGCAAAGAAGCAGGCGTACCTGATGGTGTTATCAATATTGTCCATGGATTTGGCGCAAATGGAGCAGGTTCAGCTTTAACTGAACATCCTGATGTTGATGCAATTACCTTCACAGGGGAGACGAAAACAGGAACTGCCATTATGAAAGCAGCAGCGCCTACACTTAAAAAACTTTCATTCGAGCTAGGTGGAAAAAATCCAAATATTATTTTTGCGGATTCTAATCTTGATGAAGTGATTGAAACAACATTAAAATCTTCGTTTATGAACCAAGGTGAAGTTTGTTTATGTGGTTCGCGAATATATATTGAACGTTCAATTTATCAAGAATTTCTTGAAAAGTTTGTAGAGAAAACAAATGAGTTAAAAATTGGTGATCCATTTGAAGAAGGTACGAAAGTGGGCGCTGTTATTGGAAAAGAGCACTATGACAAAGTATTATCATATATCGAAATTGCAAAAGAAGACGGTGGCACAATTTTAACAGGTGGTAATAGGCCAGCGCATCTTTCAAGTGGATATTTTATTTCACCTACAATTATAAGCGGACTTAGCCATGACTCTAGATGTGTGAAGGAAGAAATTTTTGGTCCTGTTGTTACAGTATTGCCATTCGATACTGAGGATGAAGTGATTGAGCGGGCAAATGACACTCATTACGGATTAGGCGCAACGATTTGGACAAATGATCTTCGTAAAGCACATCACGTTGCACATCAAATTGAAGCAGGGATTATTTGGGTTAATACATGGTATTTAAGAGATTTACGCACACCTTTTGGAGGAATGAAACAAAGTGGGATTGGGCGTGAAGGTGGTATTCATAGTTTTGAGTTTTATAGTGAATTATCCAATATCACAATTAAATTATAAAATTTGAAAGGTGATGAACATGAAAACGACTAAAATAGATGAAATCGCTTCGCTTTTGCTAGATTCAGAAAGAAATAGAAGAAGTATAAAACCATTAACTGAACAACATCCACATTTAACGATTCAGGAAGCTTATCAAATTCAATTAGCAAATATTGATTATAAATTAAGCCAAGGAGAAAAAATTGTAGGTAAGAAAATCGGGTTAACATCTATTGCAATGCAGGAGTTATTAGGTGTTGATGAACCAGATTATGGACATTTATTAAATACAATGAATTTAGAAAATGGTGGTGAAGTTTCAATTAATGAAACGATTGCACCAAAGGTTGAAGCAGAAATTGCATTTGTATTAAAAAAGGATTTAGTAGGACCAAATGTAACGATTGAAGATGTGATCAAGGCAACAGATTACATTGTCCCTGCAATTGAAGTAGTTGATAGTAGAATTGAAAATTGGAAAATACGTTTAGAAGACACTGTCGCTGACAATGCATCAAGTTGTTTATTTGTCCTTGGCAATCACAGATTTGACATTCATGAAATTGACTTACCAAATGTCATGATGGAATTGTATCGAAACGGTGAACTAATGAACACTGGAAAAGGAAGTGCAGTTTTAGGAAATCCAATTACATGTGTTGCTTGGTTAGCAAATAAACTAAGTGAATTTGGCATTTCATTAAAGGCAGGAGAAGTCATTTTATCAGGTGCATTATCGGCCGCAATAAATGCGTCTGCCGGTGATTGTTTTACTGCAAAATTCCCATTATTGGGAGATGTCTCAATTTCATTTTCTTAAAAGAGGTGTAAATGATGCGTAAGTTAAAGGTTGGTATTATCGGGTCGGGCAATATTGGAACTGATTTAATGATGAAGCTCAAAGGTCATGATTTTCTTGAATTGACGACAATGATCGGGATAGATCCAGAATCTGATGGATTAAAACGTGCTAGACAACTTGGTTTAGAAGTCATCGAAAACGGCATAGAAGGTTTTATGAATCGAAAAGAATTAGCCGATTTGTTATTTGATGCTACATCTGCAAAAGCACATATCGTTCATGCAAAGATTTTAAATGATTTGCAGAAAAGAGTCATCGATTTAACACCCGCTGCACTTGGACCTTTCGTTGTGCCCTCTGTTAATATAGGAGCGCATATTAAGGAAGGCAATGTCAATTTGATTACATGTGGTGGTCAAGCGACAATCCCGGTAGTACATGCAATTGGAACAGTTGCGAAAGTAAATTACGCAGAAATTGTTGCAACGATCAGTAGTAAAAGTGCAGGTCCAGGCACCCGTTCCAACATTGATGAATTCACAGAAACGACTGCTCGTGGATTAGAAGAAATAGGTGGAGCTAAAAAGGGAAAGGCAATCATTATTTTAAATCCTGCGGAACCTCCAATTATGATGAGAGACACGATCTATTGTGTATTAGAAAATGAATCATTCAATCCTGAAGAAATTAAAGATTCTATTCACTTAATGGTTAAAAATGTAAAGAACTATGTACCAGGTTATCGGTTAAGAATGGAACCAATGATTGAGGGCAATACTGTCATCGTTCATTTGGAAGTAGAAGGTGCCGGAGATTATTTGCCTAGCTATTCTGGTAATTTAGATATCATGACTGCCGCTGCAGTAAAAGTAGCTGAAGAAATTGCACAGTATGATGTAGCAAAAACAGTTTAATCTTATTTAATAGAATGAGAGGGATGTAGAATGAGTGAAAGAGATGTCCTCATTACTGAGGTGGCTCTTCGAGATGGAAGTCATGCAATCGCACATTCGTATAAAGTCGATCAAGTTGTATGTGTTGCAAGAGGACTTGATGAAGCAAATGTTCCTTATATAGAAGTTTCTCATGGTGATGGATTAGGTGGATCATCATTACAGTACGGATTATCAACAACAAATGAATTCGAATTAATTGAAGCTGCTGTTGATACTTGCAAGAAATCAAAAATAGCCGTTTTGCTTTTACCAGGTATTGGGACTGTAAAAGAATTAAAAGTTGCAGCTGATTTAGGTGTAAAAATGGCACGGATTGCAACTCATGTCACTGAAGCGGACGTATCAAAACAGCACATCTCTAAATCAAAAGAGCTTGGTCTTGAAACAGTAGGTTTTTTAATGATGTCTCATATGGTTCCTGTTGAAAAATTAGTTGAACAGGCATTACTCATGGAAAGCTACGGTGCAGATGTTGTTTATATGGTTGATTCAGCTGGTGCATTCTTACCACATGAGGTAAAGCAACGTATAGCTGCATTGCGACAAGCTCTTTCAGTTGAAATCGGGTTTCATGCTCATAATAATTTATCATTAGCCATGGCCAATACATTAGTGGCAATTGAAGAAGGTGCGACGAGAATTGATGGTAGTGTACGATGCTTAGGGGCTGGAGCTGGAAATACACAAACGGAAGTTTTAGTTGGCGTACTGGATCGATTAAACATAAAAACAGGAATCGATTTTTATAAAATGATGGATTTGGCTGAGGATATCGTTGCGCCGATACTACATACACCTCAAGAGATTACAAGAGGTAGTTTAATTTTAGGCTACGCTGGAGTCTATTCTAGCTTTCTACTTCATGCGAACAGAGCTGCAAAGAAGTGGAATGTAGATGCAAGAGATATATTGGTAGAGCTGGGAAAACAAAGAGTTGTAGGCGGTCAAGAAGATATGATACAAGACGTTGCTAGTAAAATAGCAAAGGGAAGAGCTGTTCTAATAAGGGGGAATAAATGATGATTACAGAAATTGCGAATAAAATCTATTTACATCAAAAAAATGGTGAAGAAATGGATAAAATTACGAATCACTATCCGGAATTAAATGTTAGTAATGCTTATGAAATTCAAAAGGTTAGCATTGATTATGCAATTAAGAATGGTGACCCACTCATCGGTTGGAAAATGGGCCTAACAAGTATCGCAAAGCAAAAATCAGTAAATGTCGATGAACCAATCTATGGAAGATTAACCCAGTCAATGGAATTACAAAGCTCGGTCCTTAAAATGGAAGGAACAATACATCCTCGAGTCGAACCAGAAATTGCTTTTGTTCTTAATAAACCATTATTTGGCTCAGACATCACAGCTGAAGATGTTTGGAATGCAACTGAATATATTGTACCAGCATTAGAAGTGATTGACAGTCGTTACAAAAATTTCTCTTTTACACTAACGGATGTAGTAGCAGATAATGCCTCATCTTCAAAATTCATTCTTGGTGAAAAAACCTATTTACCTACATACACTGCATGGGAACAAATAAATGTTGAGTTATATAAAAATGGAGAAAAGGTTCAAAGTGGCGTTAGCTCTGATGTGCTTAATCACCCTGTCGAATCTGTTGTTAAACTAGTCAAAATGATCAGTAAAAATGGTTACCAATTAGATGCAGGAATGATTATCTTAACAGGTGGGATTACAGAGGCAGTTCATGTTGGAGCAGGGGATCTCATTGAAGCACATTTTGAAGGATTAGAAAATATGACATTACGAGTTGAAAAGTGATAGGTGACTTGTAATGCCAATTATTCAAGTTCAAATGTTAGAAGGAAGAAGTACAGATGTGAAAAATAACTTGTTGAAAGAAATGAATGAAGTAGTTTGTCGCATACTGGATGTTTCGCCTGAACAAGTTAGAATTTTATTAAATGAATATACAGAAGAAAATTGGTCCATTGGTGGTATATCAAAAGCTAATCAATCTAAAAAATAAATAGATAAAAAAAATGCCATATAATATATGGCATTTTTTTATTATTGAGCTTTTTTAGTTCTATTTTCAGCAATCTCTACTGATAATTTTTCTTTGCCCATTAAGACAATGGCGATAAAACCTAATATGATTGGAATTAAGGTCCATTTAAAAGTTGTGGCAACTGAGTTTGCCATTGCTTCGGTAATTTTATGGAGAACTTCAGGTGGAATTTGAGCTCTTGCATCAGCTGATAATAGTGCTCGAGAATCAATGTTTCCAGCAAATCCTTTTATGCTACCTAATGCGTCGCTTAGGTTATTTTTAAATACATGGTTTTGAATTGAACCAAAAATGGTTACACCAATTGTCATTCCTAAAGTCCTAAAGAATGTATTTGTAGATGTAGCAATACCTCGTTTTTGCGGTTCAATTTTATGTTGCGTTGCCATACTTAAGAGTGAGAATGAACAACCCATACCAAGACCTGCAATAATCATAAAGAATGTAACAGTTTTACGTGAAGTTTCAATATCAAGCGTGCTAAGTAATGCCATTCCAATAAAGAATAAAACAACTGAAACAAGCATGATTGCTCTGTAGCTAAATTTTCTCACAGATTGGCCTGCTACTTGGCTACCTACTACAGATCCAACCATCATTGGAATTAAAATAATACCAGCATTCGTTGCAGTTCCACCATAAACTGCCTGAACAAAAAGTGGAATTAAAACAGTTGTAATAATAAATGCAGATCCGTAAAAGAAAGCAACTCCTTGCGTTGCCGCAAATAATTGTTTCTTAAATAAACTAAATGAGATAATCGGTTCTTCGGCTTTTCTTTCGATGAAAATAAATGAAATGAAAAGTACTCCAAAAACGACAAAAAGACTAATAATTTGAGGCGAATCCCAAGCATATTCATTGCCACCAAGCTCAAGTCCAAACATTAAGCTGACAACAGATCCGACTAATGTAATAGCCCCTAGCCAATCGATTTTCAGTTTTCTTAACTGTAGCGTTTCTTTATAAAATTGAGAAATAAAATATAATGAAATAATGCCTAATGGTAAATTTATATAGAAAATCCAGCGCCAGTCAATTTGATCGGTAATATAAGCACCTAGTAGAGGACCAAAAACACTTGATATTCCAAAAACTGCTCCGAATAATCCTGTCATTTTCCCTCGTTTTTCTGGAGGGAAAATATCAAATATGATTGTAAACGCAATCGGCATTAATGAACCTCCACCGATTCCTTGTATTGCACGATAAATACTTAGCTGTTCAATACTATTTGCAGTTCCACATAATGCTGATCCGATTAAGAAAATGGCAAGACCTAATAAATAAAATCTTTTTCGCCCATACATATCAGATAATTTACCAAATATCGGCATACTCGCCATTGTGGCTACTAAGTAAGCTGAAGTAACCCAAACAAATTGATCTAACCCGCCAAGTTCGCCGACAATTGTAGGCATTGAAGCAGAAACAATTGTATTATCCATTGCGGCCATTAGCATACCTAATAGTAGTCCAGTGACAACTAGACCAACTTTACTTTCTTTTGAAACCATTCAGTTTCCCCCTTATAATTACGTTAATTTTTTTGTCTCTTTAGGAATTAACATGCTTAAATGATGCCAGAACTTAGATAATAATATTAATTCCTCATCATTGTACTTTTCAAAAATATCAGTTAGAGAGTCAGCGAGTGGTTTAAATAAATATGTAATTTCATCATCACGGTGATATAAGGGCTGAATGATTACTTTTCTTCGGTCATTTGGATCATCTATGCGCTCAACTAATTCTTCTTTTTCTAGTCGATTAATGACACCTGTGATCGCACCAGTCGTTAAATTAGTTAATAGTGTTAATTGACCAGCTGTGATTGGTCCTGTATGGCTAAGTAACTCTCGGCACCGTAAATCAGTTGCATTTAGATTAAGCTTTGTCGCGATACCTTCGTTAAACAAGACAATTGAAGTATGAAACTTCCGCATTTCCATGACGAGTGATGATATAAACTCTTCTCTTGAGATTTTACCCTCTGACATCTTTTTTCCTCCTTAATAATTAAGAAGTACAATCAACTATTAGTCTAGTAAACTAGCCTATAATGTAAATAATTATAAATCAACAAATTGAAATAAAGAAGGAATATAGAGTATTTTAACCAAAAGTTAATCTATAAATTTAAGGGATATAAAATAGAACATATCATTTGATTTAGTCAGTTCAAAGTCGGTAACAATAGTAAACAAAACCTGATAAAAGGAGTAATTTTGTGAAAAGAATAAATGTAGTTCCTTATAAATCCTCTTGGGAAAAAGACTTTCAAAGTGAAAATAAAGAAATTCAAAATTTGTTGCCTGAAAAAGTGGAGATCTATCATATTGGGAGTACGTCTATTCCAAATATGTTTGCAGTTCCAATTGTAGATTTAATGATAGCTGTCCAAAGCTTAAAAGAGTTCGACAGATATAGTAAAGTACTTTGTACTATAGGATATGAGCCGATGGGGGAAACATGCGAGGATGAACGACGAATCTTTATGAAATGCGATGGAGATTGCAGATATCATATTCATATTTTTGAACAGGGAAACCCAGAAATTGAACGTCGGATTGCATTTAGAGAGTTTATGATTGCCCATACAGAACAAGCTTTAGAATATAGTAGATTAAAAAAAGAATTAGCTAATCAATTTTCAAACGATGAAGCTAAATATAAAAAAGGGAGAAGTGAATTTCTAGATAAAATAGATCAACAAGCAAGTAAGTTGAAGAATTAAAGAAACCTTCCAAAATAGGAAGGAGTTATCGGTGTTCCTTATATTTTTCAATCAAACATATATCATTTATTCGATCTAATTGCTGACTACTTAACGGTTTTGTGTAATAAGCATTTAAATTTTCTACTAGTTGTTCTTTATTTCTTGCGCCAATCGCTAAAGTAGTCACTGCTCTATGTTGTAAAATAAAATGCATAGCTAAACTATGTAAAGATTGTTCATCTTGAGTAACTTGTAACAGTTGTTCAATCATTTCTTTACATTCTTGTTCTGAATAATTTAGGTATCCTTTAATCGATAGCTTATTTTTCCAATGATTGCTTAAAAGTCCTTTTGCGACTGATCCTCTTGTGATGACAGAGATATTATGTTTTTCAAATAATGGGAAAAATTCCTCAGGGCGACGTTCTAGAAGATTATACTGCATCATTACACTTTGAATTGCTGAGTGATTGACAAAACGTTCAATTACATTTGGTCTAATGGAAGAAATACCATAGTGACGGATGTAACCTTCTTTAACAAGTTCTTCAAATGCCTCAATTGTTTCTTCATATGAATCCTCAATTGTTCCACCGTGTAGCTGATACAAATCAATATAATCGGTATTTAATCTGCGTAAGCTATCTTTGACAGCATGTAAAATATGTTTCTTTGATGGATCCCATGACCATTTGTCCTGTGACGCAGTCCAACGGTTTCCAACCTTTGTTGCCAATATAACCTGGTCTCTACGACCTTTTAATGCTTTTCCAACTATTTCTTCATTCTGGCCAAAATCATATAAATCAGCAGTATCTAAATAGTTTATACCAGAATCAAGTGCGGCATGGATGGTTTGAATCGCTTCATTTGCATTTGTTCCTAATGACATACATCCTAAACCAATTTCACTAATTTCCAGTTGTGTTGATCCGAGCATTCTTTTTTTCATCGTAATCCCTCCAATTGTAATTGTAGGGAATCGTCATTTATTTTACAACATATAGGGCCCGACCATCAGACTTTTTAATCCACTCTTGTACTGTTTCATACTGTTGACTCATAACTTGAAGTGTCTTTAATATTTCGGTTTTTGATCCAACTAAAATAACGGATGTGTTCGTTCGAGACATTTTCATTTTACTCCTCCAAATTTACCCAATTTATATAATTTAGTGATAAAATGTATGTGAAAACTATACAAATTAGAACAGGTGATGAAAAAAATGAAAAAATTTGAAGAAAAAACACTGACAGAAGAAAAAATATTCGAAGGTAGAGTCATTTCTCTTTATCATCAAGAAGTTGAATTGCCAAATGGTAAATCGAGTACACGTGAAATCGTAAAACACCCTGGCGCAGTTGCAATCATTCCGATTACAGAAGATGGGAAAATTGTATTAGTTGAACAGTATCGTAAAGCATTAGAAAGAAGTCTACTAGAAATTCCAGCGGGTAAATTAGAAAAAGGGGAAGAACCGATCAATACAGCAAAAAGAGAATTAGAAGAAGAAACAGGCTATGCAGCAAATGAGTGGGAACATATTCAATCTTTTTATACTTCACCAGGATTCGCTGATGAGTACATACATATTTTCGTCGCAAAAGGATTAAAAAAATTAGAAAACAGTGCACAATTGGATGAAGATGAATTTGTTGAATTGTTAGAACTTTCAGTTGAAGAATGTGTAGAAGAGTTAAAAAAGGGTTCAATCCATGATGCAAAGACTTGTTATGCAATTCAATACTTGCAATTATTAAAGAAAAATTAAAAAAGTGTCAATTTATCTTTAGATTGGTGATAGAATAGTAAAGATTACAAAGGGAAGGGATGAGAAAATGAAAATATCATCTATCAAGAAAACAGCCAAAGAACGATTGTCAGGGAATTGGGGAAAAACAATCTTAACGTTAATCTTCTTTGGTGTAATACAAGGACTTATTCATATGATATTTAATGGACCAGCAAACATTTACTATCAAGGTCAATTGTTTCTAGGTTATGAAGAGACGATTCCTGCTGGACCTACAGCAATTATTTCATTCATTACAACGATTCTATCTGCAGTAACAGGTTATGGATTTTCGGTGTATTTATTAAAACTGATAAGAAGTGAAGACCGTAGTTTTTCGGATTTATTTTACTATTTTAAAAGCGGTCACCAATTTGTAAGAGCAGCACTTACAACGATTCTTGTAACTATATTTGTGTTTCTATGGTTTTTATTATTAGTGATACCTGGAATTATTAAAGGAATTGCTTATTCTCAGGTTGGTTATATCCTAAAAGATCATCCTGATATGAAATCATTAGATGCAATTACACTAAGCAGAAGAATGATGGATGGTTACAAGTGGAAGTACTTTTTACTTTGTTTATCATTTATCGGATGGGCAATATTAGTTGTTATTACTTTAGGTATCGCATTTTTATATGTTGGTCCTTACTACTATGCTACAATTACACAATTCTATGAAGAAGTAAGAGAAGCATATGAAGCTAAAGGTGAATTAATTTAATATTCTAAGACGCGCTTTTTTAGGCGTCTTTTTTTGTTGGTGAACTTTTCTAAATAAATAGGTATTTCATAAGATTAAAGATTTTTAGTGATTCGGAAGGCGCGGAGTTCCTATTATTGAATAGATAATGGACAAGCGGACAGATGCAACAAAACGCGCACCTCACCTCTTTTAGAAAGTGAGTATCTTGAAGTTGACGAAATACTCATCAATAAAAAACGTTTTTGTTAAAATAGAAAATAAGGAAATGGAATACAATAAACCAAATAAAATCATTGCTGAGGTGAAAACCTTGTTTGTAACAGGAGAACTAGGAACGTATCATGTTAAAATAATGGGAGAGGGAAAGGTTACCATTTTATTAGAATGCGGTATGATGCATACCCTTCATCAATGGCAGTATTTACAAAAGGAACTTAGTCAATATGCGAAAGTGATTGCGTATGATCGACTTGGCTATGGGAAAAGTGGGCAGTGGACAAGTGAACGATCAACTGAGCAGCAAGCTTATGAATGTTATGATTTATTAATGACATTAAATATTTCAGGTCCACTAATTGCTGTAGGTCATTCGCTTGGGGCGTATGTTACATATCAACTAAATCATTTATTTCCAAATAGAGTTCAGTCGATGATCCTTCTTGATCCAACTCATCCTCAATTAGAGGATAATGAACAAAAATTATATGATAAATTACTTTATCAATATGCGCTATTAATGAAGAGAGCAAATCAACTAAAGATAACAAACATTTTCCCAAGTCAATTTATTAGCAAAATGTTTAAACAGCATACTGAAGAACGATTTGAAATGTTAAGGGCATTAAAAAGCTTAAAACACTGGAAAACTGTTGTTAGCGAGTGGAAAAACCTTTATTACAGTAATAAAAGAATCGGTGAGGCACTAAAAAAACAAATAGATATCCCGTTGCTTGTTTTAACTGCTTCAAAACAAAGTGGATTATCATTCGGTAAAAAGAACCAAGCTGAACTATTACAAAGAGTAGAGGATTATCATCAGCAATATGCAAGAATGTCATTAAAAGGTAGCCATGTAACAATTCAAGGCTACACACATTCTTCTATCTATGGAAATAATAAAGAAACTGCTAAAAATATTAGTCAGTTGATTAGAAATCAAATCGAATTATTCCTAAAGTAACACAAACAAGATTAATGAAAAAAGCTGTTTTAGTCATGGACTAGAACAGCTTTTTTAGTAGAAAATTAATTTGTAACTAAAGTTTTTGTTGCAACGTTCATTAATGTTTCTGCTGAAGAAGTTACACGGTGAGTTGCTTGTCCAATTTCATTAATTGTTTCAGCAAGCTGATTAATTTCTTTTTGAGTTTTTTCAACACCTGCGATACTTTTACCCATTTCTTCAACGATTGTTACGAATGAAACTTGTGTGGATTCAGCATGAACGCGACCGTCTTTTACAATACCAGAAACATCATTGATCGATGTCACTACATCATGTAAGTAAGTATTTGAAACTTCAATAATCTCTTCGATTTTTGAGATTGAATTTTTCGTTTGCTCAGCTAATTTCCGTACTTCTAGTGCTACTACAGCAAATCCTTTACCATGCTCACCAGCACGTGCTGCCTCGATTGCAGAGTTTAAAGATAGTAAATTCGTTTGATCTGCAATACTTTGTACAATTTTAATAACATCAGCAATATCTTGATATGAGCTATTCAAATGCTCAACCATTTCAATTACTTTTTGAGTATTTGTAGAAATAACGCCAATACTATCAGCTAAATCTTTAACTTGATTTTTACCTGTACCAGCAATTTCTTGTGTTTTGATTACTTGTGAATTAGAGTCATGAACCTGAGTTTTTACTTGGTGACTTTGTTCTACAAGCATTTCAACTGCAGCATTTGTTTGTTGAGTAAGTGCAACAAGCTCTTCAGCGATTTCTTGAATTTGAGCTTTTAATTCTTCTTCAGTTTTACTATGTAATTCTGTTTCTTCTAAAATATTTTCTTTCACGAACTGTGTAAATAATTGTTGTTCGAAATTTAATGATTTCATAATAGCAGTAATAAATTTTGTGCGTTCGATCGCATCTTCAATTTCAAGAAATGCCACTCTAATATATTCTGTTAAATAACATTGGAAAGCTCCAATATAAAATTCAGGGTTATTAGCAGTATAAACTGCTGTTAATCGTTTAATCATATCAACGAATGCAGCATTATAAACTGTTGTGAAATGTAACTCAATTTGTTTTTTGATTAATGTAGTTGGTTCTCCAGAATCATTTAAGATACGAAATACTGTATCCATTTTGTTTCCAAGGTTCTCCGTCACATTTTCAGTAATTTCTTTTTCATGTTTTTTAATATAAGTCGAATAAAAATGACCTTTAAGCGCGATATCTTCACTTGTGTAACGAATCATTTGGAATTGATCTAAATGTTTTTGAGATAAATCAACAATCACCTTCACTTGATCAGTTTTAACTGTCGTTACACCTTTACGATTTGTTTTTTTCTTGAACGTAAACATAAATAAATTCCTCCGTTGCCTTTATAAAATTTAACCCTACTATTATTATCGGAAAAAATTTTTTCTTCGTTACTATTTTATTATCAATTTTCAAACTTTTATAAATTCAAAGAATAAATTACTTGTCCAATCATAAAATGAAAAGAGACTACGACACGAGGAGTTGATGATATGACAAGAAGCACAGTCCAATTAACGATGAAGAATCATGTGAAGGATTACATGCCACTTTATATTTTTGTAAGTGTCATTTTACTATTTGGTGTTGTTTTCGGAGCAGTCATTGTAAATAGTATGAACGTAAGTCAAAAACAGGATATACTTTCATTTATTACGCAATTTTTTGGACAAGTTAATAATGATGGCTATATAAATGGAAATGAAGTGTTTCTATCGAGTTATTCTACTCATTTAAAGTTTTTAGCCTTAATTTGGATTCTAGGAATCTCAATTATTGGATTGCCAATTATATTAATCTTATTATTTATGAAAGGATTAGTAGTTGGATTTACAGTTGGATTTTTAGTGAACCAGCTAGGGTGGCACGGAATACTATTAGCATTTTCATCTGTCTTTCCGCAAAATGTTATCGTATTACCTCTCTATATATTATTAACTGTTTTAGCAGTTCAATTATCAATTCGTATGATCCGAAAACAATTTATGAAAAATGATAACGAAGCGATCATGAAACAATTAGTATCATATTCAATCGTTTTTTGCCTAGTAGCAATCTGTCTAAGTATTGCAAGTGTTATCGAAGCATATGGTTCTTCTTACTTTTTAAAAGCAATTTCAGAAATAATAGTTTCAAAAAATTAGCAAATAATTTTTGACACTTTCTCTTTCTTTGTTATGATTATTATCAAGTGGCGAGGGAGTGAAAAAAATGGAAGAACGAGTTGAACGAATAAAAAAACAACTACATTTAGCAGGATATAAATTAACACCACAACGGGAATCTACAGTTCGAGTTTTATTAGAGAACGAAGAAGATCACCTGAGTGCAGAAGATGTTTACCTCCTAGTGAAAGAAAAATCGCCAGAAATAGGACTTGCTACTGTTTACCGTACGTTAGAATTACTAACTGAGTTAACAATTGTTGATAAAATAAATTTTGGTGATGGCGTTTCAAGATACGATTTAAGGCATGAAGGTGCTCAACATTTTCACCATCATTTAATTTGTACTATTTGTGGAGCAGTAGATGAAATTCATGAAAATCTCTTAAGTGATATTGAAAAGACAGTTGAAGAACGTTGGAATTTTAAAATTAAAGATCATCGTTTATCGTTTCATGGTGTATGTCATCGTTGCCATGATTCTGAAGAACAATAAAAGATCAGTAACTAATGAGTGTTAAAACTAAAAATTACATTTTATGAAGTATCCTTGAATATGGATCAATAAAAAGCGAGTAGAGCAGTTCATCAAAATAGGTCTGCTCTTTTTCATGTTCTTAGAGAAGAATCAAATCTAATCTAAGAATAGAAGTATGATTTGTCCAAATTTTGCATAGTATGTAGTAATGATGTCTTTACTTCTAGCAAATAGGTGGTGGTCATATGAAAAAAAGAGCTGTTATTTTTTTGAATGTATTAAAGGTAGCCATTTTATTTATTACATGTACAATCTTATTTTATTTTGCTATACAATGGATACATTCAGAATATGAGGATATGCATAGATATGACCGACCAGAAGGATCAATGTTAAAAGTTGATAAAGACCATAATCATGGTACTTTAAATCAATTGGTACGGTTTTATCAAAACGGGGAGTAATGAAGAGTGACAACTAATGAAAAAACGCCATTTAAAAAAGAGTTTGAGTATGCTTCAGAAGACTTTATCCATTTTATTCAAGTAGAAAAAGGATTATCAAAAAATACAATACTATCATATGGCAATGACTTAGAAAGCTATGGTATGTATATGGACCAAGTTGAGCGGATACAAGGGCTTTCTAATATTATGAGAATTCATATTATTGGCTATTTAAAATATTTGAAAGAAAGAGATTTAACGGCAAGAACAATGGCTCGACAATTAGCTACTATTCGTTCGTTTCACCAATTTCTAATCAGAGAAGTGGATGGAATGAAGGATGATCCTTCACTTTTAATCGAAATTCCAAAAGCGCCAAAAGTGTTACCAAAAGTTCTCTCACTTGCTGAAGTAGAGGCATTGTTAGAGGTGTCAGATAGCTCTGAATTTGGATTAAGAGATAAGGCGATGCTAGAACTATTATATGCCACGGGAATGCGCGTTTCTGAATTACTATCTTTAAATCTTTCAGATGTAAATTTAACAATGGGTTTTGTGCGATGCCTAGGAAAAGGAAGTAAAGAACGAATTATTCCACTAGGGAAACTAGCAATTAACTCAATAGAGCAGTATTTGAAAATGGCACGAATGAAATTAATCGGAAAAAAACAAAACGATGCGCTATTTTTAAACCATCATGGTAATCGAATGTCGAGACAAGGTTTTTGGAAAAACTTAAAGAAACAAGCTGAAAAAGCAAATATTCAGCATGAACTAACACCTCATACTTTGCGACATTCATTTGCTACTCATCTATTAGAAAACGGTGCAGATTTAAGGTCGGTCCAAGAAATGCTTGGACATGCTGACATTTCAACGACACAAATTTATACTCATGTAACAAAAAATAGATTGAAAGATGTGTATAAAGAATTTCACCCAAGAGCTTAAAATAGGCTCTTTTTTCTTTTTATATTGTAGGATTTGTTGCCAAGTAAATGCATAATATATTAAATTAGTCATTAAGTGGATACGTAAGAGAGGATGAATAAAAATGATTACAATTAAAACTGAGCGGGAAATCAATTTAATGCATGAAGCTGGTAAATTATTAGCAGCTACACATAAAGAAATTGCAAAAATGATTAAACCAGGGATTACAACTTGGGAAATTGATCAATTTGTAGAGAAGTTTTTAGCTGAAAATGGTGCGAAGCCAGAACAAAAGGGCTATCGTGGATATGAATATGCGACATGTGCATCAATTAATGATGAAATCTGTCACGGATTCCCTCGTAAAAAGGCTTTACAGGAAGGCGACATAGTAACAATTGATATGGTTGTTAATTTAAATGGTGCTCTTGCAGATTCAGCATGGACATACGGTGTAGGTAATATTACAAAAGAAAATAAAGATTTACTAAAAGTTACAAAAGAATGTTTATTTAAAGGTATTGAACAAGCGATTGTAGGCAATCGATTAGGTGATATAGGATTTGCGATCCAATCATATGCTGAATCATTAAATTATTCAGTTGTACGTGATTTTACTGGTCATGGGATTGGCCCAACACTTCATGAAGAACCATTTGTACCTCATTTTGGTATGGCAGGAAAAGGACTTAGACTTCGTGAAGGTATGGTCATCACGATTGAACCAATGATTAATATTGGAACATGGCATTCTCAAATGGATGGTAATGGATGGACAGCTCGTACAAGAGATGGTAAAAATTCAGCACAATATGAGCATACTTTAGCTATTACAAGTGAAGGTCCAAAAATATTAACAATGCAGTAAAATATTAACATTGATAAAAAATGATCAGTGCTTTAAGATAAGAATCGTTAGAGCAAAATGAACGAACGAAAAACAAAAATTAAAATTTGATTAACAATTATTGACATAATAGACGAGTTGGCATAATATTATATTACAAACAATCGAATACTCCAAAGGGGAGTAGCGTCAGGAGAAATCCTGAAACAAAGTCGTCAATTCATGAGAATTTATTCTCATCGGCTTTGTTGGCATATAACTAGCGTATGCTCAGCAAGACCTTTGCCGTAGATCTACAACTATAGGCAAAGGTCTTTTTATTTTTGTAGACACGGGTACAGGTTGTTTAATAAAATAGTAGATTATGAGGGGGAAGAGTCATGGAAATATTTGGACTGAGTTTAGGCGTACTAGTAAACGTAATCTTTATCGACCTGTTATTAAGTGGCGACAATGCAATCTTAATCGCTTTAGCTGCTAAAAATTTACCTGAAGAGCAAAAGAAAAAAGCGGTACTTTTAGGTACAATAGGTGCAATCGGACTTCGTGTAGTATTTGCAGCAATCATTGTTTTCTTATTAAAAATACCTTTAATTTATGCAATCGGTGGTTTAATGTTACTATGGATCGCATTTAAATTATTAGTTGATGACGCTAATCATGGTGAAGTGAAGAGTGGTGCAACATTATGGGGAGCAGTAAAAACGATCATTATCGCAGACGCTTTAATGAGTCTTGATAATGTATTAGCTCTTGCAGGTGTGGCACACGGAAGCTTAACAGCGATCGTAATCGGTATTTTAATCTCAATCCCAATTATTGTTTGGGGAAGTTCTTATTTAATGAAAGTTATGAACAAATATCCAATTATTACAACGATCGGTTCTGCTATTTTAGCTTGGACTGCCGCTGGAATGATTACTCATGATCATATGATTAAAGATGTGTTTGAAAATAAAGCTATCGCTACAGCTTTTAAACTTGTATTAACGGCTGTAGTAGTAATTGCTGGTACTTTAGTTGCAAAGAAAAAAGCACAAAAACACAACGAGAATTCATCTCAAAATCAAACAGCTTAATAAAACGAAAACAAGCCCAACTTACTATAGGTTGGGCTTTTTACTATTTAATTATTAGTGAAATTTTTTAAAATTAAAGGGAAAAATCGTATCATTAGACACAAAATGGAAAATATAATGGTTGAAAAGAATTAGGACAATAAGTATACTTTAGTTGTCAGACATCTGACTCTACACTTTAGTTTCAGTTTGTAGCGATCGTTAGGAGGAAAACAGATGAGTAAAGAATTTAAGCGCGTGTTCCTCGTTGTTATGGATTCTGTAGGTATAGGAGAGGCTCCTGATGCAGAAAAATTTAATGATGTTGGTTCAGATACACTAGGACATATTGCAGAAAAAATGAATGGATTACATATGCCAAATATGGCAAGTCTAGGATTAAGTAATATTCGCGAATTACAAGGAATTAAAAAAGCTGAGAAACCACTTGCATTTTATTCGAAAATGGAAGAGTCATCAGTTGGAAAAGATACGATGACAGGACATTGGGAAATGATGGGGCTTCATATAGACAAGCCGTTTAAAGTATTTGCTGATGGATTTCCTGCTGAGTTAATCAGTGAGCTTGAAAGCCAATTTGGACGTAAAATCATCGGTAATAAACCAGCTTCTGGAACGGAAATTTTAGTAGAGCTTGGCGAGCAACATATGAAAACTGGAGACTTAATTGTATACACTTCTGCTGATTCTGTTTTACAAATTGCAGCACATGAAGATGTAATACCTTTAGAAGACCTTTATAAATATTGCGAGATTGCTCGTAAATTAACTTTAGACAATCCATATATGATCGGTCGAATCATTGCTAGACCGTTTGTTGGAGAACCAGGTGACTTTAAACGAACACCAAACCGTCATGATTATGCACTTAAGCCTTTCGGACGTACTGTAATGAATGAATTACAAGACGCGAATTATGATGTGATTTCAATTGGTAAAATTTCTGATATTTTTGATGGTGAAGGTATTACAAAAGCATTACGTACTGTTTCAAATATGGACGGAATGGATAAATTAGTAGATACATTAAATATGGACTTTACTGGTCTTAGCTTCTTAAATCTAGTTGATTTTGACGCAGTATATGGACATCGTCGTGATCCATTAGGATATGGCAAAGCGCTTGAAGAGTTCGATGCAAGATTACCAGAAGTATTTGAACTGCTTAAAGAAGATGATTTATTAATTATTACTGCTGACCATGGCAATGATCCAACATTTGCTGGTACTGATCACACTAGAGAATATGTACCTTTAATTGTTTATAGTAAAAAGTTTACTGAAGGTAAAGAGTTACCAATTCAAAAAACTTTTGCAGATGTTGGCGCGACAATCGCTGAGAATTTTGATGTAAAATTGCCATCACATGGATCAAGTTTTTTAGGAAAATTGAGATAAGGTGGAGTAAAAATGAATAAAGAAATGATTGAAAAAGCTGGTTCATTTATTAAAGAAAAAATTAAACGTAAACCAAAAATAGGTTTAATCCTTGGTTCAGGCTTAGGGATCTTAGTAGATGAAATTGAAAATCAAGTGAAAATTCCATATCATACGATACCTGAATTTCCTACTTCTACAGTTGAAGGACATGAAGGGCAATTAGTATTCGGTGATATTCATGGTGTAAGCGTTGTCGCTATGCAAGGTAGAATTCACTATTACGAAGGTTATGACATGGAAAAAGTAACATTCCCTGTTCGAGTGATGAAGGAATTAGGTGTAGACATTTTAGTTGTAACAAATGCAGCTGGTGGAGTGAATACTTCATTTGAACCAGGTGACCTAATGCTAATCACTGATCATATTAACTTTACTGGAACAAGTCCATTAATTGGACCTAATAATCCAGAACTAGGGTTACGATTTGTTGATATGTCTCATCCTTATGATCGTGAACTTCGAGAAGTTGCTAGAAGTGCGGCAAAAGAAGTGGATGTAAACCTTCAAGAGGGAGTATATCTAGCAGTTACTGGTCCGTCATATGAAACACCAGCAGAAATCCGTATGTTTAGAACATTAGGTGCTGATGCTGTTGGTATGTCAACAGTTTCTGAGGTAACAGTTGCTCGTCACGCCGACTTAAGAGTACTTGGTATTTCATGTATCTCAAATATGGCTGCAGGTATTTTAGATCAACCTTTAAACCATGAAGAGGTAATTGAAACAACGCAAAGAGTAAGATCACAATTTTTATCATTAGTAAAAGAAATAGTTCGTAAATTAGGATAAGTACCTTAAATGAAAAGACTTCTGCACAGATGTTGTAGAAGTCCCTTTTCGTTCTAAATTAGATACAAATAGAAGAGACATAACAGATAGGAGAATTCCAAACATGAGAATGGTAGACTTAATTGAAAAAAAGCGTGATGGAAAAACTTTAACAACAGAAGAAATCAATTTTATCATTAACGGATTTACAGATGGTAGCGTTCCAGATTATCAAATGAGTGCTTTTGCAATGGCAGTATTTTTAAAAGGTATGACTGAAGTAGAATATAGCGATTTAACAATGGCGATGGTTCACTCTGGTGATACAATCGATCTTTCAAACATTGAAGGAATCAAAGTTGATAAGCATTCTACTGGTGGAGTTGGCGATACAACTACATTAGTATTAGGACCACTAGTTGCTTCATTAGATGTACCAGTTGCAAAAATGAGCGGGAGAGGTTTAGGTCATACTGGTGGAACAATTGATAAGTTAGAAGCTGTTGAAGGATTCCACGTTGAACTAACTGAAGAAGAATTCATCAAACAAGTAAATGACATTAAAGTAGCTGTAATCGGTCAAACTGGTGATTTAACGCCAGCTGATAAAAAATTATATGCTTTACGTGATGTAACTGCGACAGTTAACTCAATCCCATTAATTTCTAGTTCAATTATGAGTAAAAAAATAGCAGCTGGGGCAGATGCGATTGTATTAGATGTTAAAACAGGCGCAGGCGCATTTATGAAAGACATTGAAGATGCTCGAGATCTTGCAAAAGCAATGGTTAAGATTGGTAATAATGTTGGTAGACAAACAGTAGCAATCATTTCAGATATGAGCCAACCACTAGGACTTGCGATTGGTAATGCTTTAGAAGTTAAAGAAGCAATTGACACATTAAAAGGTGAAGGTCCAAAAGATTTAGAAGAATTATGTTTAATCTTAGGTAGTCAAATGGTTGTTTTAGCGAAAAAAGCTGAAACACTTGATGAAGCAAGAGCTAAACTTCTTGAAAATATGAAAAACGGTAAAGCACTAGAAGTGTTTAAAAAATTCTTAATAGCTCAAGGTGGAGATGGATCTGTTGTTGATGATCCTTCAAGATTACCTCAAGCAAAATACGTTCAAGAAGTTGTCGCAAAAGAAGATGGTTATGTATCACGAATCGTTGCTGATGCTGTTGGAACAGCGGCTATGAAATTAGGTGCAGGGCGTGCGACAAAAGAATCTGTTATCGATTTAGCGGTTGGATTAATGTTAAACAAAAAAGTTGGAGATGCAGTGAAAAAAGGTGAATCATTAGTAACTGTATACTCAAACACAGAGGATATCAGTGAAGTAGAGAAAGATCTACTTGAAAATATCATTCTTTCTAAAGAAAAAGTAGAAGAGCCTACTTTAGTTTACGATTTAATTATGGAAGCTTAAAATTAAGTTCAAAAGCTATTCTCATTAGTTGAGAATGGCTTTTTTCTTTACATGTAAAAATGAATTTGGAATAGAAGAAACTCAATTGGGAAGTTCACCATGTAAATAGTAAATTTTTGTTTTCATATTTGACAATGTCTAGTATAATATTTAACGTGCCTTAGTGCATGGGTGGGCGAGGGAGACACTATAAGAGAGGAATTCACTTGAAAAATCTTTTAAACAAACAATTTAAACTTGAAGGAAGCGGTACAAACATTAAAACGGAGGTTATTGCAGGCGTTATTTCATTTTTAACACTTGTCTATATACTTTCTGTAAACAGTACAATACTACATGATGCTGGTATACCGTTTCAAGGGGCAATGATTGCAACAATCCTATCAGCGTTTTTAGGAAGCGTCATGATCGGATTATGGAGCAACTCACCTTTAGTATTAGTACCAGGAATGGGTATTAATGCACTGTTCACTTACACAATGGTTGGAGAAATGGGCATGAGCTGGCAGGAAGCGCTTGCAGTCGTATTTATTAGCGGTGTAATATTGTCCATTTTATCGTTTACAAACCTAGTTAAGAAACTGACAACTGCGATTCCATTATCACTAAAAAGTGCAATAACAGTAGGGATCGGATTTTTCTTAACGTTCATTGGTCTTCAAGAAGGTGGAATTGTCGTAAAGAATGAAGATACTTTTGTATCAATTGCAAACTTCTCAAATCCTGATGTTTTAGCGACAGTTATTACACTTGGAATTGCGATTTACTTATTTATTAAAAATGTTCCAGCTAATTTTTTAATTACCGTTATTTTAGGAACGTTCATTTCGTTTTTACTACATGGTGGCATTGAAAAAGCACACGAAACAACTGCAATTACATTTGATTCTGCGAATCAAGTTGTCGGACAACTGACCTTTACGCATATCATGAGTTTTTCTTTTTGGATCGCAGTATTTTCGTTAACAATGGTCATTTTATTTGAATCAATTGGAATCATACATGGGCAATTAAGTATGATGAATCAAGAGAGTAAGCAGCAGAAGGTCATACAAGGAACTGCCTTAGGGATCTTGTTATCAGGTATTTTTGGAACAAGTCCTACTGTCGTTGCCGTAGAAGGTAGTGCAGGTATCAGTTCAGGAGGTCGAACAGGTCTTACTTCTGTTGTAACAGGTCTATTATTTTTAGGATGCTTACTGTTTATGCCACTGATTGCGTATATTCCAACATCTGCAATCGCGCCGATTTTAATTATTATCGGTTCATTAATGGTTAAACACATTACTGATATACAATTGGATGATCCTACTGAGGCGATACCAGCCTTTTTAATATTAGCATTCATTCCTTTAACATATAGTATTATTGATGGAATTGCTTTTGGTTTTATCGCTTATCCGCTAGTTAAGTTAGCGGCAGGTAAAAAAACTGAAATTACACCTTATATGGTGGCAATCTCTGCATTATTTTTTGTACGTTTTGCATTAAATTTTATTTCTTAAAATGAAAAGCGCTATTTCTCAGTAAAAAGAGAAAATAGCGCTTTTTTACTTTATACTTTATTCAAAGAATTTGTTAAGTCGTTTATAGAAATAAAAACCAACTATAAATCCAATCAGTAAGCCAATCGCATAAACAATGACATTACTTCCGTTTGCAATTGTTGAAGTAAGAATTGCAATACAAGTTGCTGATAAATAAACAAATAGAATATTTACAAAATGACCAAACTTTTTATAAACAAATAATTTTCCATTATTAGCATTTGCATTTCGACTATAACAAAGCAAACCAATCACTAAAAATACAAAAATATAAATGAGAATGACAACTAGGTTATGGAAATCAAATGTTGGATACGTCACATTTTGTTGATCAAAATCTTTTGTAATACTTAAACGACCAGATTGGAAAGAAATAGACCAATCGACTATTTTCTTTTCAATTTCTAATAATCCACTAAAATCTTTATTAAAAAGTCCTTTTAAATTTGATAACACACTAAAAAAGATTAGAACTGGTGAAAAAATGGTAAAAATAGTAAAAAGTGTTTGCGAAAAATAATGGCCAGTAAGTGTACCGATTGCTAAGCCAATTGTTAAAAATGCAATTGAAAATAGAAAAAGTGTAACAAAGATCGGTAAAAATCCACTAGTATCGATATATTGATGAAGAATAGTAGAGTAATGGAT